>NZ_FKLB01000037.1:0-71365 GCF_900067035.1 Pseudomonas sp. 1 R 17 | reverse complement strand
TCGCCACAGGAAGCCCACTTGCCACAACAGCGGCCTCAGCGGGCCAGCAGGAATTTGATAACCCGATCACTGAACGCAGCACCGGCCTGCACATTGGACAGGTGCGCCGCGTAGAACTCGGCGTACTCGGCGCCCTGCACATGGTGCTGGATAAAGTGACCACCGGCCGGTGGCGTGACGGCATCTTCAGTGCCGGCAATCACCAGGGTTGGCGCCTTGATCTTCGACAACTGCTCACGGAAATCGGCATCACGCACGGCGGCGCAGTTGGCCGCGTAACCTGGGGGCGAAGTCGCGGCAAGCATGTCGGTGATCTGCTTGGCCTGGTGCGGGTTGGCTGCCGCAAAATCGGCGGTGAACCAACGCGCAATCGACGCATCGCGCAAGGCCACCATGGCCGCCGCGCCATCACGCTGGACCATCTCGATCCGTGGGTTCCAGATCTCCGGCGTGCCGATTTTGGCGGCGGTGTTGCACACCACCAGGCGCTGCAGGCGCTCACCGGCATTAATCCCCAGCCATTGGCCGATCAAGCCACCCATGGACAGCCCGCAAAAATGTGCACGCTGAATATCCAGCGCATCCAGCAGTGCGATCACGTCGAGGCCCAACTGCTCGATGCTGTACGGTCCCTCGGTCACCAGGGATTTGCCGTGGCCACGGGTGTCGAAACGCAACACCCGGAAATGCTCGGTAAACGCCGGGATCTGGATGTCCCACATATGCAGGTCGGTACCCAGCGAGTTGGACAGCACCAGCACCGGTGCGTCCAGGGGGCCATCGAGTTGGTAATGCAGTTCGCCCTCGGCGAGGTGTACGAAAGCCACAGCGTTCTCCTTAGGCGGTCAATGCAAAGTGTTCGGTGACAGCGCGAGTGACCCAGGTGTGCGCCTGGCCCAGGTAGTGGGCCGGGTCGAGCAGGCGGTCCAACTCAGGGGCGGACAACTCGGCGGTGACCTGCGGTTCGTCCGCCAGCACCGCGCGCAAGTGGCGCCCTTCTGCGACGGCGCGTTTGCAGCATTGCTCCAGCAGGTGGTGCGCGGTTTCCCGGCCCAGGCGTTGAGCCAGCACGATGCTGACGGCTTCGGCCAGCACCAGCCCTTGGGTCAGGTCGAGGTTGTGGGCCATGCGTCCGGGGTCGACTTCCAACCCTTCGCTCACCAGCAGCGCTTGTTTCAGGGCCCCGGACACCAGGCGGCAAATCTCCGGCAAGGTTTCCCATTCGGCGTGCCACAGGCCCAGGCTGCGTTCATGTTCCTGGGGCATGGCGCTGAACATCGTCGCCACCAGGCCGGGCACGCGCGTGGCGGTGCTGATCAGCACAGCGGCGCCCACCGGGTTGCGTTTGTGCGGCATGGTCGACGAACCGCCCTTGCCGGGCGCCGACGGCTCGAACACTTCGGCCGCTTCGGTTTGCATCAGCAGGCTGATATCGCGACCCAGTTTGCCGAGGCTGCCGGCGATCAGGCCCAGGACGCAGGCGAACTCCACCAGTCGGTCGCGTTGGGTGTGCCAGGGTTGTTCAGGCAAGCTCAGTTGCAACTCCGACGCCAGCGCCTCGGCCACCGGCATGGCGTGTTCACCGAGTGCCGCCAACGTCCCGGACGCGCCGCCGAATTGCAGCACCAGCAAACGCGGTTGCAGTTCTTTCAAACGCTGGCGACTGCGCGTCACCGCGCCCAGCCAACCGGCAATCTTCATCCCCAGGGTGACCGGCGTCGCGTGTTGTAACCAAGTACGCCCGGCCAACGGCGTCGTCGCATAACGCTGGGCCTGGGCGGCCAGCACATCGCCCAGACGCGCCAGATCCGTTTCGATCAACCCCAGGGCCCGGCGCAGTTGCAGCACCAGCCCGGTGTCCATCACGTCCTGGCTGGTCGCGCCCAGGTGCACATAGCGTTCGGCCCCGGCATCCCCGCTGGCAATCAACTTGCCCAGCGCCTTCACCAGCGGAATCGCCGAATTCCCCGCCGTGGCAATCGCCACACCGAGGGCATCCACGTCGTACAGCGACGCCAGGCAGGCCTGGGCAATCGGCGCCACGGCCGCCTGCGGGATCAACCCGACCTGGGCCTGCGCCCGGGCGAGCGCGGCTTCGAAATCGAGCATGCCCTGCAGGCGTCCCTGGTCGCAGAACACCTCGGCCATGCTGTCAGCAGTGAAGTAAGCGTCGAACAGTTGATTGCTCGTGCGCAGTGTCATAACTCATCCCTTACAAATCGTGATGCAGGTACGCCGCCTGTTTCGGCAAACGCAAGCTGAACAGGAAGGCCACCGCCATCATGCCGGTGACATACCAATAGAAGGTGTTTTCCATGCCCATGGATTTGAGGCCCAGGGCCACGTATTCCGCCGAACCGCCGAAGATTGCGTTGGCCACCGCATAGGCCAGGCCCACGCCCAGGGCGCGCACTTGTGGCGGGAACATTTCCGCCTTCACCAGGCCGCTGATCGAGGTGTAGAAGCTGACAATCGCCAGGGCCAGGGTGATCAGCACAAACGCCAGGAACGGACTGCTGACGGTTTTCAAGCTGAGCAGGATCGGCACCGTGCACAGTGTGCCCAACGCGCCGAACCACAGCATTGAGTTACGCCGGCCGATTTTGTCGGCCAGCATGCCGAACAGCGGCTGCATGCACATGTACAGGAACAGCGCGCCGGTCATGATGTAACTGGCGGTCTTGGCGTGCATCCCGGCGGTGTTCACCAGGTACTTCTGCATGTAGGTGGTAAAGGTGTAGAAAATCAGCGAACCGCCTGCGGTGTAGCCGAGCACGGTGATGAATGCCGCCTTATGGTCACGGAACAGCGCGGCGATACTGCCGGCGTCCTTGTCCTCGCGGGTTTCCTTGCTGGTGGTTTCCTTGAGGGTGCGGCGCAGCAGCAGGGAAATCACCGCGGCAATCGCACCGATCACGAACGGAATCCGCCACCCCCAGGCCCGCAGTTCTTCCTCAGTGAGGATCTGTTGCAGGATCACCACCACCAGCACCGCCAACAGTTGGCCACCGATCAGGGTCACGTACTGGAACGAGGCAAAAAACCCACGCTGGCCCTTGAGCGCGACTTCACTCATGTAGGTGGCGGTGGTGCCATATTCGCCCCCCACCGACAGGCCCTGGAACAGCCGCGCCACCAGCAGCAGGGCCGGGGCCCAGGCGCCGATGTCTTTGTAGGTGGGCAAAAAGGCGATGACCAGGGAACCGGCGCACATCATCAGCACCGAGATCATCATCGAATTCTTGCGTCCGTGCTTGTCGGCGACCCGGCCGAACAGCCAGCCGCCGATGGGGCGCATCAGGAAGCCGGCAGCGAACACGCCAGCGGTGTTGAGCAGTTGGACCGTGGGGTCATCCGACGGAAAAAACGCCGGGGCGAAGTAAATGGCGCAGAAGGCATAGACGTAGAAGTCGAACCATTCGACCAGGTTGCCGGAGGAGGCACCGACAATCGCAAAGATCCGTTTGCTGCGCTCTTCTCCGGTGTAGTGACTGGTGGTTGTTGTCATGGTTTTTCACTCAGTGGGAACGGTTATAGCCTAGACATACTTTGCAACAACCGGAGGTAGTTGCAAGCAGCAAGCTATAAGCTGCAAGAGAAAAACCGACGCGGTCACTGCTCTTCCTTGTAGCTTGCAGCTTGAAACTTACCGCTGCTACCGATCAATAATCGAAGAACACCGTCTCCTTATCTGTGCCCTGCAAAATCACATTCCACTGATGCACCCCAGCCGCATCCGGCTTGGCAATCAACGTGCCGCGCCGCTCGGCAGGCACACAGGCCAGCAACGGGTCGTCCCCGTTCAACGCCTCGCCCTCGAAATAAATCCGCGTCAGCAGGTGTTTCACCAAGCCACGGGCAAACACCAGCACCACCAGGTGCGGCGCCTGGGTCGTGCCTTGCAGGCCCGGCACGCTGCCCGGCTTGATCGTGGTAAAGCGGAAGCGCCCTTCGGCATCCACCGGCACCCGGCCAAAGCCTTCGAAGTTCGGGTCGAGCGCCTTGTCCTGCTCGTCTTCAGGGTGGTCGTACTTGCCGGCGGCATTGGCCTGCCAGACTTCGAGCATGGCGTCGTTGACAACATCACCGTTGCCGTCCACCACTTGCCCGCTGATCGCCACGCGCTCGCCGAGGGTGGCGGCGACGGTCAAGTCTTCGCGGTTCAGCCAGGTCAGGCCGATGTGGTAGTACGGCCCGACGGTGTGGGACGTGGTCGCGTTGAGTGTCATCTCATTTCTCCATCGGCGTGGCGTCGCGGCCGCGCAGGACGATGTCCCAGCGGTAGCCGAGGGCATAGGAAGGAATGGTCTTTTCCAGGTCGAAACGGGCGATCAAGCGTTCCTTGGCGCTGGTATCCGGTACGCAGTTGTAGATCGGGTCGTATTCCAGCAGCGGGTCGCCAGGGAAATACATCTGCGTCACCAGGCGCGTCAGCAGGCTCGGGCCGAACAGCGAAAAGTGGATATGCGCCGGGCGCCACGCGTTGTGGTGGTTGCCCCACGGGTAGGCGCCGGGCTTGATGGTCTGGAACTGGTACCAGCCATCGGCGTCGGTGACGGTGCGCCCGGTGCCGGTGAAGTTCGGGTCCAGCGGCGCATCGTGCAGGTCACGTTTGTGGTTGTAGCGACCGGCGGCGTTGGCCTGCCAGATCTCCACGAGGATGCCCGGCACCGGCAGGCCGTTTTCATCCAGCACGCGGCCATGAATGATGATGCGTTCGCCCAACGGTTCGCCGTCGTGTTGGGCGGTGAGGTCGTTGTCCTTTTCGCTGACTCGCTCGGCGCCGATGGTCGGGCCGGTGATTTCCGACAAGGAATGAGGCAGGAACACCAACGGCTGGGACGGCGAACGCAGGTTCGTCGACTGGTAGGCCGGGTGCAGGTAATCAGGCTGAGTGCCCGCTTGCGGGCGCCGGTAACCGGGCTTGTCACTCATGGAGCAGTCCTCTCTTATTAGATGCGTTCAATCGCCAGGGCCAGGCCTTGGCCGACGCCCACGCACATGGTCGCCAGGCCTTTACGGCCGCCGGTTTTTTCCAACTGATGCAGGGCCGTCAGTACCAGCCGCGCACCGCTCATGCCCAAGGGGTGGCCCAGTGCGATGGCGCCACCGTTCGGGTTGACCTGGGGTGCGTCGTCGGCGATGCCCAGTTCACGCAGCACCGCCAGGCCTTGGCTGGCGAAGGCTTCGTTGAGTTCGATCACATCGAAGTCAGTGACGGCCAGGCCCAGGCGCTCCACCAGCTTGCGCACCGCCGGCACCGGGCCCATGCCCATCACCCGTGGCGCAACGCCGGCGCTGGCCATGCCCAGCACGCGGGCGCGGGCAGTCAGGCCGTGTTTTTTAACCGCTTCGGCAGACGCCAGGATCAGTGCGGCCGCACCGTCGTTCACCCCAGAGGCATTGCCCGCGGTGACGGTCTTGTCCGGGCCGTTGACCGGTTTGAGTTTGGCCAGGGCTTCAAGGGTGGTATCCCTGGGGTGCTCATCGTGCTCCACCACGGTTTCGCCTTTTTTATGGGCGACTCGTACCGGCACGATTTCTTCGGCGAAGAATCCGGCCGCCTGGGAGGCGGCGGTGCGTTGCTGGCTGCGCAGGGCAAAGGCGTCCTGGTCGGCGCGGGAGACCTGGTAGTCGTCGGCGACGTTATCGGCGGTCTGCGGCATGGCGTCCACGCCGTACTGGGCTTTCATCAACGGATTGATAAAACGCCAGCCGATGGTGGTGTCTTCCAGCTTCATGTTGCGCGAAAACGCCGCATCAGCCTTGCCCATCACGAACGGCGCACGGGACATCGACTCGACGCCACCGGCAATCGCCAGCTCCATTTCGCCGCTGGCGATGGCGCGAAACGCGGTGCCGATCGCATCCATGCCCGAGGCGCACAAACGGTTGAGGGTCACCCCCGGAATACTCTCCGGCAGGCCGGCCAGCAACAGCGCCATGCGGGCGACGTTGCGGTTGTCTTCACCGGCCTGGTTGGCGCAGCCGAGGAACACCTCGTCAACGGCCGACCAGTCCACGGAAGGGTTGCGCTCGATCAGCGCCTTGATCGGCACGGCCGCCAGGTCATCGGCGCGCACGCTGGACAGGCCACCGCCAAAGCGGCCGATGGGGGTGCGAATGGCATCGCAGATAAATACCTCACGCATCAGGCTTCTCCCGGTGCTTGGCCGTGGGCGGCGGCCGTGCGTGCTTCGAGGTCACGCAGGGCGGTCAACTCGACCTCGGTCGGCTCGGCGGTGGTGCTGACCTGCTCGGCAAATCGAACCGCCCAACCGGTGGCCGCTACGACTTGCTCGCGGGTCACCCCTGGGTGCAGGGCGGTGACCACGAATTCGTGGGTGCCCTCTTCCGGTTCCATGATGCACAGGTCAGTAATGATTCCGACAGGACCGGCACCCGGCAGACCCAGGCGTTTACGCGAATCCCCACCTTCGCCGTGGCCGACCGAGGTGATGAAGTCCAGCTTGTCGACAAACGAACGGGACGACTGCTTGAGGATGATCAACACGCTCTTGGCCGAGCCGGCGATTTCCGGCGCGCCACCGGCGCCCGGCAGGCGCACCTTGGGTTGGTGATAATCACCGACCACGGTGGTGTTGATGTTACCGAAACGGTCGACTTGCGCGGCACCGAGAAAGCCCACGTCGATACGCCCGCCCTGCAGCCAGTAGCGAAAAATCTCGCCGGTCGGCACCACGGTGTCGGCGGTTTCCGCCAGCTCGCCATCACCGATCGACAGTGGCAATACGCTGGGCTTGGCGCCAATCGGGCCGGACTCATAGATCAGCACCACATCCGGCGACGAAGTCAGGCGCGCCAGGTTGGCGGCCTTGGACGGCAGGCCGATGCCCACAAAGCACACGGAGCCGTTCTTGAGGCGGCGCGCGGCGGCGACGGTCATCATTTCATTGGTCGAGTAAGCCATTACTTGGCCTCCTGCTGCGTGGTCAGCTTGGCCTGGAATTCACTGAAATCGGCAGTGCCGTGGATGTATTCATCCATCCAGGCGGTAAAGGTCCCACGGTCGCGGGCGATGGGGTCCCACGCCTGGTAGAAGCGATTGTCACGCTCGTTGTAGCCGTGGGCGTAGGACGGATGGGCACCACCGGGTACGTGGCACACCGCAGTGAGGGCCCAGGTCGGCAGCACGCAGCTGTTCATCGGCGCGTTCAGGTCATCGACGATTTCTTCCACGGTGACGATGCAGCGCTTGGCCGCCAGGGCCGCTTCCTTCTGCACCCCAAGAATGCCCCAGAGCAACACGTTGCCCTTGCGATCAGCCTTTTGCGCGTGGATCACGGTGACGTCCGGACGCACCGACGGTACCGCTGCCAGCACTTCACCGGTGAACGGGCACGTCACGGTCTTAATCAGCGGGTTGACCTTGGGCAAGTCGGAACCCGCGTAGGCGCGCAGCACCGCGAACGGCAGGCCCGATGCGCCGGCGACGTAGGCATTGGCCAGGTCGGCGTGGCTGTGTTCTTCGATTTCCAACGGTTGCGGCCATTGCTTCTCGACCGCGTCACGCAGGCGATGCAGGGAACCTACACCCGGGTTACCGCCCCAGGAGAAAATCAGCTTGCGCGCACACCCGGCACCGATCAACTGGTCGTAGATCAGGTCAGGCGTCATACGCACCAGCGTCAGGTCTTTCTTGCCCTGACGAATGATTTCATGACCCGCTGCCGTAGGGATCAGATGGGTGAAGCCTTCCAGTGCGACAGTGTCGCCGTCGTTCACGAATTGCTTCACCGCGTCACGCAGCGCAAGAATTTCAGCCATGGGGTTGGGCTCCCGGTGTGGATCGAAAAGGCGCTGAGGTGGCGCCGAAGTGCTTGAAGATTAAGCCGGGGAAATCGGCCAAACAATCCGATAATCGACTCAGCGTTCGATTATCGAACGGATTGTTGGCAGGCTATCGATTGATCTCAGGTCGCATCCGCATGGCTGACCATGCCTTTGATGACCACGGCTGCTGTGGCCAAAGCGGCCGGAATGACCAGGGCGGTGAGCACCTGCTCGAAGTTCCAGCCCAGGCCGAGCAAGGTGGCGCCCATCCACGCGCCGAGGATCGCGCCGAAACGGCCGATGCCGAGCATCCACGACACGCCGGTGGCGCGGCCTTGGGTTGGGTAGAAGCGCGCGGCCAGGGACGGCATCGCCGATTGCGCACCGTTGACGCACATCCCGGCGACCAGCACCAAGGTGGCCAATAGGGTGATATTGCCCAGGCTCTGCCCGACCGCGTAGGCAAACACCCCGGCCAGCAGGTAGAAAGTGCCGATGACCTTGTGGGGATTGAACCGGTCCATCGCCCATCCCACGCCGACGGCACTCAATACGCCACCAAACTGGAACAGCGCGCCGATAAACGCAGCCTGCTCCATGCTGGCGCCGCTGTCGCGCATCAGGGTCGGCAGCCAACTGGTCAGCAGGTACACGATCACCAGGCCCATGAAGTACGTCAGCCACAGCAGCAAGGTGCCGACGCTGTAGGTGCCCGAGAAAATCACCGCGAACACGTTGCGCGCCTTGACGGTTTTTTGTTCGGGCACGCTGAAGGCGGTGGCCTGGGCAACAATAGAGGGTTCGATGGGCGACAGCGTTTTGCGCACCTTGTCGGTGCCTCGGTTGCGCACCACCAGGAAACGCGCCGACTCCGGCAGCCACAGCATCAGCACCACCACCAGGATCAACGGCAGGATGCCGCCGATCATCAACAAGGCGTGCCAGCCGAACGCCGGGATCAGCTTGGCCGAGATAAACCCGCCACCGGCCATGCCCAGGTTGAAACCACAGAACATGCTGGTCACCAATAGCGACTTGTGGCGTTCAGGGGTGTATTCGGAGAGCAGGGTCGTCGCGTTCGGCATGCCGGCACCCAGGCCCAGCCCGGTGAGAAAACGCAGCACCAGCAATTGATCCACGCTGCTGCTGTAGGCCGAGGCCAGGCTGAACGCACCAAACACCAGCACCGCGCCCACCAGCACAACCTTGCGCCCGAAACGGTCAGCCAACGGTCCGGAACCCAGGGCGCCGAATACCATGCCGATCAACGCAGCGCTCATCACCGGGCCAAGGCTGGCGCGGTCGATGCCCCAGTCCTGTGACAGCGCGGGCGCGATAAAGCCCATGGCGGCGGTGTCGAGGCCATCGAGGAAAACAATGAGGAAACACAGGATCACCACGCGCCACTGGTAACGGGACAGTGGCTGGGTGTTGATAAAGGACTGCACGTCCAGGGTGGTACCGACAGAAGGCTGATTCATTATTCTTATTCCACACCGATGGCGGGCCAACGGCCTGGGGCCGTCATTATTATTGGGGCGCCCTCAAGAGCGCTGCCGCACAGTAATAAGCCGGGGGAAACATCGTCAATTGATCAAGCGGGGATCTGTGCGGTCACCGAACACCTTAGGCAAACAACTGCGCACTCAACTCACGGCTGGCACTGAGCATGCTCGGCAGGAAACGCTGCTCCAGCTCGCTGCGGCTGACCCGTCCAGCGTGAGTACTGACATTGAGCGCCGCCAGCACCTGGCCGGACGCGTCATACACCGGCACGGCGATGGAGCGCAGGCCCTGTTCCAGTTCCTGGTCGACAATGCACCAGCCCTGCTGACGCACTTGTTGCAGGCATTCGAACAAGGCTTCAGGGGTGGTCAGGGTGCGGCTGGTCTTGGTTTGCAGGTCGGCATGGTCGAGGTAGTCCTGCAGCGAGGCGTCATCCAATGCCGCGAGCAGGATGCGGCCCATGGAGGTGCAATAGGCCGGCAACCGTCCGCCCACCGACAGGTCCACGGAAATCAGGCGCTGGGTGGTGGCTGAACGGGCGATGTAGAGGATGTCGTCGCCTTCGAGGGTGGCCATGTTGCAGGCTTCGTGCAGTTGCTCGCTCATACGGTCCAGATAAGGCTGGGCCGATACCGCCAATGGCGTGGAGGACAGGTAGGCATGCCCCAGGGTCAGGACTTTGGGCAGCAATGAATAGGTGCGCCCATCGGTGGTGGCGTAGCCGAGCTTGATCAAGGTATGCAGGCAACGGCGTACGGCGGCGCGGGGGATCTCGGTGCGGTGACTGATCTGGGCGATGGTCAGGTGGCGCTTGCGCTCCTGGAACGCCTGCACCACCGCCAGGCCGCGAGCCAGGGAGGTCATGAAGTCGGGGTCACCGGTAAACGCCTGGATACGCTTGGCCGGCGAGGCAACGATCGGCGGCGCCACTGACGCGAAAGAGTTGCGCAATTGATCGTTCATGCCAGGTTCCTTTCTCTTATTGTCAACCGCAGGGGATTGGGCTGCTATTACAAGCCGGGCCGGCCGTGATGCACAAGGCAGGCCCCGCAACATTGGGCGATTATCGGACAATCATGCGATTATCGCAATTTAGCGCTACGCCTGAGGGCGATCTATCAACCACGTCCCCGGCGATGTTAAGCCGTTAATTTAATAGCTTGTTTCCTTGTTGAGTTTATGACGCCAGAATTTCAGCAAATACTGACGCGTCGACGTAACAAAACACTCACACAAAGTTGACGCTTTTTAACTTTATGCCGATAGTGTTATTCAAATGCGCCGCTATAATGCATCCTGTGCGGAGGAGAGCCCGGTTTCATATTGAGGCTGGAACTCGCCAAACCATGCACAGGTCGTGCATGGACGATCGCAACTACCTGCCTGGAATGACCGCCCAACAGTGGCCTCCCGTTTTCATTCAAACTTGAACACTTCGTGGGTTCAAGTTGGAACAACCCGAGGGCGACATTCAGGCCAAACACTGCCATGTACTTACACCCAACTCAATTAGGTAACAACGTGACGAAAGATGAACTGCGCGCGGAACTTGAGCGCCAGGAGCAACGTTACAAGGACGTTTACGGCGGGGAAGTCACCACCTATGCCGCCCAGCCTGAACCTGAACGCAAACCATGGCGCAAGCGAGCCAGCCTGCTCGACCAGGCATTTGCCCAGGAAATCCAAAAGATTGAACAGGAACTCAAGGCCGAAGAGCCATAAGCGCTTCGGAGCGAGTCCAGGGCCCTGCCTGCAGCGATGCCATTTAGCCATCCTCCAGCCGACCTGAATCCCACCATCGTCTGTAAAATTTCATACAAATGTTTCAGGCATGACGATTTGGTGACAAAACCCTGTCCTTTCAGCCCTGGGCTTTATAAATCAAAGACTTGCCAAAGCCCCGAAAACCCTGGGATCGCCAGCTTTCGCCCATGGCGATTCGATGAAGATTGATACCGATGAGCAGCTAGTGCATCGATTACCGAGGTTTTCTGGCATAATCGCGCCCCCTTACGACCGGGTCAGAAAACCTTCATGATCGATTTATTCAGCGGACTGGATGCTTGGGTTCTCGTGAGCCTGTTGCTCGCCCTGGCCTTTGTCCTCGCCTTCGAGTTCATCAATGGCTTTCATGACACCGCTAACGCGGTGGCCACAGTCATCTATACCAAAGCCATGCCGCCGCATCTGGCCGTGTTCTTCTCCGGGGTGTTCAACTTCCTCGGCGTGTTGCTCGGTGGTGTCGGTGTCGCCTACGCCATCGTGCACCTGCTGCCCGTGGAGTTGCTGATCAATGTGAACACCGGCCATGGCTTGGCGATGGTCTTCTCGTTGTTAGCCGCGGCGATCACCTGGAACCTGGGCACCTGGTACTTCGGTATCCCCGCCTCCAGCTCCCACACCCTGATCGGTTCGATCCTCGGTGTCGGCCTGGCCAATGCCCTGATCAACGACATCCCCCTGGCTGACGGTGTGAACTGGCAGAAGGCCGTCGATATCGGCGCGTCCCTGGTGTTCTCGCCGATGGCCGGCTTCCTGGTCGCAGCCCTGGTGCTGATCGGCCTGAAATGGTGGCGCCCGTTGTCGAAGATGCACAAGACCCCGGACCAGCGCCGCAAGCTCGACGACAAGAAGCACCCGCCGTTCTGGAACCGCCTGGTCCTGGTGATTTCGGCCATGGCCGTGAGTTTTGTGCACGGTTCCAACGATGGCCAGAAGGGCATCGGCCTGATCATGCTGGTGCTGATCGGTATCGTGCCGGCGCAGTTCGTACTCGACCTGGGCAGCACCACCTACCAGATCGAGCGCACTCGCGACGCTACCGTGCATTTGAGCCAGTTCTACCAGCGTAACAACGCCACGCTCGGCGAATTCCTGGCACTGGGCAAAAGCGTGAAAGACGATCTGCCAGGCAAGTTTCAGTGCAACCCGCAGCAGACCGAGCCCACCATCAATGCGCTCGTCAGCACCTTGAAAGGTGTCTCCGACTACCACTCCCTGAACGCCGATCAACGTATCGAAGTTCGCCGCTACCTGCTGTGCCTGGACGACACCGCAAAGAAAGTTGGCAAGCTGCCAGGCCTTGATGCGCGTGAGAAGTCCGACCTCGACAAGCTACGCAAAGACCTGACCGCCACCACCGAGTACGCGCCGTTCTGGGTGATCCTCGCGGTCGCACTGGCCCTGGGCCTGGGCACCATGGTGGGCTGGAAGCGTGTGGTACTGACGATCGGTGAGAAGATCGGCAAGCAGGGCATGACCTATGCCCAGGGCATGTCGGCACAGATCACCACCGCCACGATGATTGGCTTTGCCAATATCTTCGCCCTGCCGGTCTCCACTACCCACGTACTGTCTTCCGGCGTGGCGGGCACCATGGTCGCCAACAAGAGCGGCCTGCAAGGTGGCACGGTCAAGACCATCCTGATGGCTTGGGTGTTGACCCTGCCTGCGACCGTAGGCCTCTCGGCCGGCTTGTTCTGGCTGGCCTCCAAGGCACTGGGCAACTGATAGCCAGGCGCTGACAAAAAAGGTGCGGCCTCTGTGAGGACCGCACCTTTTTTTATGAACCTGAAATGAACACCCAAAAAAAAGGGCGACCGAAGTCGCCCAAAATGCCTTGCGTGCTCATGTAACCCGGAAAGACCTAAGGTTTTTTACGCTTGTTCGCGTCTTTCCAGATAAAAAATCCAAACCCTACAAAAAACAGCACCATGAGGCTTACAGTCAGCACTCCGGCGAATACCACATTATCGATAAACATGACCGGCCTCCTGCACTTGCCTTGTTGCGATAGGGCTAAGTTAATGGAGAAGGCGGATTGAAAAATTGACGGGGATCAATGTCGCCCGCGACGGGGCGTAAAGAAGGGTAATAACTGACCTGCATCAATAGATGCAGGCCGTTTTAACGCTTTTTGGGTTTGTTCTTTGATTTTTTCTTGGCTTTGCCTAAAGGCATCGCCTGTTCAAACGCCTGGCGCACTTCATTCAGGCGCTTGTCATTCAGGTCATGCACGCGCTTGGCACGTTCGGCGTTCAGGTCGATCAGCTTGTCGTCATCACTCATGGCTTGGCTTACGTCGTGGCGAGTAAGGCTCAATAATGCGGACTCCTGCGCCCGACGGCAAATCAACCGGCGACAAAAGGCCGACCGACGCCCAAAATCGGCACTTTCCAACCACTCAAGGAGGCCCATTCAGGTGGCACTGCATAAGGATCTTCCGCCGCTGCTGGCCCTGCGCGCCTTTGAAGCCGTGGCCCGGCACTTGAGCTTTATCAAGGCAGCGCGGGAATTGTCGGTAACCCAGAGTGCCCTGAGCCATCAGGTACAAAAGCTCGAACAGCACCTGGGTAAATCGCTGTTTATCCGACGCACCCGCGCGATCGATCTGACCGCAGACGGCCAGCAGTATTACGCTGAAATCCGCCCAGCTCTTGACGCCATCGCCGTCGCAACCCGCGCCCAACGGCTGGTACCCAGCGCCACGGTGTTACGTGTCGGCCTGCTGGCGTCTTTCGCCACCCTGTGGTTGGCGCCGCACCTGGCCGGTTTTCTCAACCGCTATCCGCATATTCAGGTGGAGTTGCTGCCGGCGATTCAACTGGCCAACGTCGCCGCTGCTGAAGTCGACCTGGCTATTCGCTACGGCAAAGGCGATTGGCCCGACGTGCAGGCCACCCGACTGATGCCGGAAGTGATCTCACCGGTGTGCAGCCCGGCGTTCAAGGCCAGCCAAGTGCACAACGGTGCGCTGTTGATGGCCACTTCGCACCGGCCTTTTGAGTGGACGGACTGGTCTGGGCATTATCAAGTCGACCTCAAGCACCACCCGCGCGTCATGCTCCACGACTACAACATCGTGGTCGAAGCCGCAGTGGCCGGCCAGGGCATTGCCATGGGCCGTCATCGCTTGATCCAACGCAGGCTGGATGATGGCAGCCTGGTAGAAGCCTTCGATTGGCCGCCCTATCACAGTCAAATAGGCTACTGGTTGATTGCAGCGCAAGGCCCTGCCAGCGACGCCGCGCGGTGTTTCAGCGAGTGGTTGAAGGACATCTGCCGCGACACGTGAGTTATTTCGATACGTCGAATGAGATCTATCCGTTTGTCGACACTCCCCCCTGCCCCACATGCTGAAACCTCCTGACCCCAGAGGATTCACCATGAGCGACTCCCTCCGCCACCGCGTGCAAGCCCTCGGCCTGACGCTGCCATCACCCAGCCAGCCGATTGCCAACTACATCAACCATGTGGTCAGCCAGAACCAGCTGTTTATCTCTGGGCAAATCCCGCTGATAGACGGCAAGCCTGCCTACGTGGGCCGCCTGGGCGAATCCCTCAGCGAGGAAGAAGGTATCCAGGCCGCGGAACTGGCTGCACTGAGCTTGCTCGCGCAATTGAGCGATGCCCTGGGCGATGACCTGTCGCGCCTGGTGCGCGTCCTGCGCCTGGGGGTGTTTATCGCCAGCAGCAGCGACTTCCAGCGCCAGGGCGCCGTGGCCAATGGTGCGTCCAACCTGCTGGTGAATGCCCTCGGCGAAAAGGGCCGGCATGTGCGTACGGCAGTGGGTGTTTGCAGCCTGCCGGCCGGCGTGGCGGTGGAGGTTGACGGGATTTTCGAGTTGCAGCCGTGAGCCCGCTTGAGGTCCAACACCTGCGCGATGGCACTCCCGGCTGCCAGTCGGGCACCGTGCACTTCAACCCTGCCGGCGCCTCCTTGCCGAGCCA
The DNA here is from genome assembly GCF_900067035.1 of Pseudomonas sp. 1 R 17. Lineage (NCBI taxonomy): Bacteria > Pseudomonadati > Pseudomonadota > Gammaproteobacteria > Pseudomonadales > Pseudomonadaceae > Pseudomonas > Pseudomonas sp. 1 R 17. The sequence goes on along the minus strand of NZ_FKLB01000037.1, from coordinate 56,335 downwards.
GGCGACCCTCGATGCCATCATCGGCCAACTGCAACGCGAAGCCCGCGACGGCCCGATGGAAGCCGGCGAACAGGGTGCCGTGCTGGTGGAGAAAGCTCGCCGCGCTGCCGCGCAGTTGCTCAACGCGCCCATCCCATCGATTGCCTTTGCCAGCAGCGGCTCGACCGCCTGGAGCATGGCGTTCCAGGCCTTGGGCCCGTGGCAGCCGGGCGACCGCATTCTGGTAGGACGCCACGAATGGGGCGGCAACCTGGCGAGCATGCAGTTGGCGGTGCAAGCCGGCGCGCGGGTGGACGTCATCCCCTGCGATGCCAACGGCGCGGTGTGCCCCGTGGCGTTGGAAGCCATGCTCGATTCAAGCGTAAAGCTCATCGACCTCACCTGGCTCCCCGCCAACGGCGGCCTGATCAACCCCGCCCAGGCCATCGGCGAAGTGGCCAGGCGTCATGCCATCGCCTACTTTATCGATGCCGGCCAAGCCGTCGGCCAGGTGCCGGTGGATGTGCAGGCGTTGCAGTGCGATGTGCTCAAGGCGGCCGGGCGCAAGCACCTGCGCGGGCCACGGGGGACGGCGCTGCTGTATGTGCGGCCGGATTTCCTCCCGAACTTGAACCCCGCCCAACGCGACGTGTTTTCCGCCCCCTGGAGCGCCGACGGTTTCGACCTGCGCAACGACGCCCGGCGCTTTGAGACCAGCGAGGTGTCCTTTGCCCTGTTGGCAGGCCTGGGCAATGCACTGCAGGAGATGAATCAGCTGGGGATCGAGCGTGTGTGGGAAAAGGTCACGCACACCAGCAGGCGAATCCGCGAAGCATTGCGCGGGATTCCGGGTATTTCCCTGCATGACCTGGGCACGCTTCAATCGGGCTTGATCGCCTTCAACCTCGCCGGCTGGGACGCCTTCGAACTCAAACGGCAATTGGGATTGAAGCGGATCAACATCGGCGCCAACGGTGTGGCCTACACCCCGTTGGATATGCAGGCCCGGGGCCTGACCAGCATTGCGCGGATCTCCGTCAGCCCGCTCAACAACGATCACGACATCGAATTGCTGATGACCGCACTGCGGGAACTGCGGGGCTAAACCTCGACGTCCACCCACAAGCCCTGGCGCGGCGCGTCTTCGATCAGCGGCACAACCGGTACGGTGTTGTCGGCATTGAGCAGGTCGCCCGGGATCGCCAAGTGCTGATCCGGGTCCTCATCGGCTTCGCGCCGGCGTTTCTGCTGTTCCTGCTGGCGGCGTTGTTCCTCGCGCAGCAAAAAAGTCGACTGCTCGGCATCGCCCTTTTTCAGGTCGATGGTGCTTTCGTTGGAGCCCGCTTGCACAGGGACCACGGGCGGAATATCGGGTTTCTGGCGGACCGGGTCGAGTTGCGACGTAACCGGTACGACGCTGACGGGCAGCATAGGTGGAAGCATGATAGTTGTTCTCCTGTCAGCAGGCTGTCGGCGGGCCGCGCGACGACTTGAGCGCAGGTTCGCCAACCTGTGACCCAGTCGACACTCACAAGTGCCCTCCACCCGTCGATTGCGTGCTCACCCGGCCGCCCAAACGGAGTAGTTTTTGTCAGAGTCCTTGGGCGTGGGGCCTTGTTCCGTTAACATAGTCGGCTTTTTCACGGCGGGAGTCAGGCAGCATGGCGCAGCAGTATCAACCGGGGCAACGCTGGATTAGTGACAGCGAAGCAGAGCTGGGGTTAGGCACCGTTCTGGCACAGGACGGCCGCTTGTTGACCGTGCTCTATCCGGCCACTGGCGACACCCGCCAGTATGCGCTACGGAATGCGCCCCTCACCCGTGTGAGGTTCTCGCCGGGTGACTCCATCACCCATTTCGAAGGCTGGAAAATGACCGTGCAGGAAGTCGACGACGTCGACGGCCTGCTGGTCTACCACGGCCTCAATGGGCAGAACGAGCAGGTCACCCTGCCGGAAACCCAGCTCTCCAACTTTATCCAGTTCCGCCTGGCCAGCGACCGTCTGTTCGCCGGGCAGATCGACCCGCTGGCCTGGTTCTCGCTGCGCTATCACACCCTCGAACACACCAGCCGCCAATTGCAATCCTCGCTGTGGGGCCTGGGTGGCGTGCGTGCGCAACCTATTGCCCACCAATTGCATATCGCCCGTGAAGTCGCTGACCGTATCGCACCACGGGTGTTGCTGGCGGACGAAGTGGGCCTGGGCAAGACCATCGAAGCGGGCCTGGTGATCCATCGCCAACTGCTGTCGGGCCGCGCCAACCGCGTACTGATCCTGGTACCGGAAAACCTGCAGCACCAGTGGCTGGTGGAAATGCGCCGCCGCTTCAACCTGCAAGTGGCGCTGTTCGATGAAGAACGCTTTATCGAAAGCGATGCCGCCAACCCGTTCGAAGACACCCAGCTGGCCCTGGTCGCGCTGGAGTGGCTGGTGGACGATGAGAAGGCCCAGGACGCACTGTTCGCCGCCGGCTGGGACCTGATGGTGGTCGACGAAGCCCACCACCTGGTCTGGCATGAAGACAAAGCCAGCCCGGAATACAGCCTGGTCGAACAACTGGCCGAGGTCATCCCGGGCGTGCTGCTGCTCACCGCCACTCCGGAACAGCTGGGCCAGGACAGCCACTTCGCGCGCCTGCGCCTGCTGGACCCGAACCGTTTCCACGACCTGCACGCCTTCCGTGCCGAAAGCGAGAACTATCGCCCGGTGGCCGAAGCCGTGCAGGAGCTGCTCGACAAGGGCCGCCTGTCGCCTGCCGCGCACAAGACTATCCAGAGTTTCCTCGGCAACGAAGGCGAAGCGCTGCTGACCGCCGTCAATGATGGCGACGCCGAAGCCAGTGCGCGCCTGGTGCGTGAACTGCTCGACCGCCACGGCACCGGCCGCGTGCTGTTCCGTAACACCCGTGCCGCCGTGCAGGGCTTCCCGGAGCGTAAGCTGCACGCCTACCCGCTGCCAAACCCGGACGAATACCTCGAGTTGCCCCTGGGCGAACACGCCGAGCTGTACCCGGAAGTCAGCTTCCAGTCGCAACCGGACATCGACGAAGAAAACCGCTGGTGGCGCTTCGACCCGCGCGTCGAATGGCTGATCGACCAGTTGAAAATGCTCAAGCGCACCAAGGTCCTGGTGATCTGCGCCCACGCCGAAACCGCCATGGACCTGGAAGACGCCCTGCGCGTGCGCTCCGGCATCCCGGCCACGGTATTCCACGAGGGCATGAACATCCTCGAGCGTGACCGCGCCGCTGCTTACTTCGCCGATGAGGAATTCGGCGCCCAGGTGCTGATCTGCTCGGAAATCGGCAGTGAAGGCCGCAACTTCCAGTTCTCCCACCACCTGGTGCTGTTCGACCTGCCGTCCCACCCCGACCTGCTGGAACAGCGGATCGGCCGTCTGGACCGGATCGGCCAGAAGCATGTGATCGAACTGCACGTGCCCTACCTGGAGACCAGCCCGCAACAGCGCCTGTTCCAGTGGTACCACGAAGCCTTGAACGCGTTCCTCAACACCTGCCCGACAGGCAACGCCTTGCAGCATCAGTTCGGCCCGCGCCTGCTGCCGCTGCTGGAAAACGCCGACGACAGCGAGTGGCAAGCCCTGATCGACGAGGCCCGTGCCGAGCGCGAGCGCCTGGAGCAGGAACTGCACACCGGCCGCGACCGCCTGCTGGAACTCAACTCCGGCGGTGCCGGTGAAGGCGATGCGCTGGTGGAGGACATCCTCGAGCAAGACGACCAGTTCGCCCTGCCGATCTACATGGAAACCCTGTTCGACGCCTTTGGCATCGACAGCGAAGATCATTCGGAAAACGCGCTGATCCTCAAGCCCAGCGAGAAGATGCTTGACGCCAGCTTCCCCCTGGGCGACGACGAAGGTGTGACCATCACCTACGACCGTAACCAGGCGCTGTCCCGTGAAGACATGCAGTTCATCACCTGGGAACACCCGATGGTGCAGGGCGGCATGGACCTGGTGCTGTCCGGCTCCATGGGCAACACCGCCGTGGCGCTGATCAAGAACAAGGCGCTCAAGCCTGGCACCGTGTTGCTGGAACTGCTCTACGTCAGCGAAGTGGTCGCGCCGCGCGCACTGCAACTGGGCCGCTACCTGCCGCCGGCGGCGCTGCGCTGCCTGCTGGATGCCAATGGCAACGACCTGTCTGGCCGTGTCTCGTTCGAAACCTTGAACGACCAGCTGGAAAGCGTGCCACGGGCCAGCGCCAACAAGTTCGTGCAGGCCCAGCGCGATCAACTCACACCGCGGATCAACGCCGGTGAAGAGAAGATCACACCGCGTCATGCCGAACGTGTGGCCGAAGCCAAGCGTCGCCTGGCGGCAGACACCGACGAAGAACTGGCGCGCCTGACGGCCTTGCAAGCGGTCAACCCGACCGTCCGTGACAGCGAATTGGTTGCCCTGCGTAACCAACGCGAGCAAGGCCTGGCCATGCTCGACAAGGCGGCGCTGCGACTGGAAGCCATTCGGGTGTTGGTAGCGGGTTGATTACCGCCCTGCCCTGTTGAATAGAGGCCCGCGCAATGCGGGCCTTTTTTATTCACTTGAGAACAGCGTTGGCGTTGCGGGCCTCATCGGGGGCAAGCCCCCTCCCACAGTTGACCGCGTTGTCATGTCGGTCACCGATCAATGTGGGAGGGGGCTTGCTCCCGATGGAGTCACCGCAATTTCAAGCCGTCGCCGCCCCAGCCGGCACCTCAACAGCCACCAACCCCTCCTTCATCCGCTTGGCATCACGCACAAAACTGCGTGACGCCTGGAACAGGAACAACATGGTCAAGAACAACGCCACCGGAATCAGGTACATGGCGTCATGCAAGCCCACCGCCTTGTAAGCCTCGGTCATCTGCTCGGCCCCCGCCGCATACATCGCCGCATGGGCAAAGTGATCGGACAACCCGCCCACCACAATCGGCCCCATGCCTCCGCCCAGTAGGTACAAGCCGGCAAAGAACAACGCCATCGCCGTGGCCCGCAGGCGCGGCTCGACCACGTCCTGGATCGCCGTGTACACACAGGTGTAGAAGTTATACGCAAACAACCAGCCCACACTGAACAGCGCCACAAACACGCCGATCTCGATGCGCCCGGCATGCAGGGCCCAGGCTGTAGTGACGGTGGAGATGATCAGGCTGCACGCCGCAAACAGCAGTCGGCCATTGGCAACACGTTGATGGATCTTGTCGGCAATCCAGCCCCCCAAGGTCAGGCCCACCAGGCCGGTCAACCCGACGATGACGCCGGTGGCGACCGCCGCGTCCTGCAGTGGCATGAGGAAATAGCGTTGCAGCATCGGCACCAGGAACGAGTTGCACGCGTAGGTGGCGAAGTTGAAGCACAACCCGGCCAGCACCAGCCACAGGAAGGTCGGCACGGCAAGCACGCGGCGAATCGGGCGATCAACACGCTCCTGGGAGACTTGTACGGCTTCGGCGGCGCCGCGCTTGGGTTCCTTGATATAGAACATGAACACCGCAAGGATCAGCCCCGGCACGGCGGCGATAAAGAACGGCGCGCGCCAGCTGTCGAACGCCTTGACCATCCAGCCGATGGTGAAGAACGCCAGCAACAGGCCCAAGGGCAGGCCCAGCATGAAAATCCCCATTGCCCGGGCGCGACGGTGCGCCGGGAACAGGTCGCCAATCAGCGAGTTGGCAGCCGGCGCATAGCTGGCTTCACCGATACCGATGCCCATGCGCACCAGCAAAAACGTCCAGAAACTGCCAACCAGGCCGTTGACCGCTGTCAACCCGCTCCACGCGAACAGGCCCCAGCCCATCAGTTTGCTGCGCGAGCCGGTATCGGCCAGACGCCCCAGCGGCAGGCCGGCAATGGCATAAACGATGGTGAAGGCGGTACCGATGATGCCGAGCTGGAAGTCGCTCAGGTGCCATTCCATGCGGATCGGTTCGATGATGATCGCCGGAATGGTGCGGTCGAAGAAGTTGAACAGGTTGGCGAGGAACAGCAGGAACAGAATGCGCCAGGCATTCGCCGCTTGGGTCGAGTTCTGCATGGGTCCGTCTCTTTTATTGTTATGAGAGCTGCGATGCCCGATGCATCCCGCCCGGTACCTGCAACATAGTCAGGCGAGCCGTGGTTGTCTGTAATGATTCGTAAAGCTGATAGGGCATGATTTCACCCGACAACACGGGACTTTGCCGACAAAAATATAAGTGCCTGCCCCCCTTCCCAACGGCCATGACCCGATTAGAATGGCGAGCCTTCCAGTAGTACCCCACTCTACTTTTCTTATCGATGACGCCCATGTCCGAAGCCAGTCCGTGTCTGAGTTGCGGTGCCTGCTGTTCACACTTTCGTGTGTCTTTCTTCTGGGGTGAGTGCGCCTCCTCGGGGGGGACGGTGCCTGATGACCTGGTGGTGCAGATCAACCCGACCCGCGTGGCAATGATCGGCACCGACCAGAAGCCCGCGCGCTGCTGCAGCCTTGAAGGCGAAGTCGGCAAAGGTACGAGCTGCTCGATTTATGAGCAGCGCTCAAGCCCCTGCCGAGAATTCGAAGCTTCATGGAGCCAGGGCGAGCAGAATGTCGATTGCGACGCTGCCCGTGCTGCGTTCGGCCTGCCGCCGTTACAAGCCCCGTTCGAGTTGGAATTGCCCATCAGTGCTTAGCACTAATTGCTATGCACGGCATGCCAAAATCATTCAGAGCAAAGTGCCATTATCGCTGGAAAATCCCGCCAGGCTTCTATACTCGACCTCATAGGTCATCGCCGTAGGCTGTGACGTGACGCTATGACGGGACATGCTATGGAATGGCTAGGTCTGCACTTTTTTACCGACCTCCCCGCAAACGGGCACTTATTACTCAATTGCAGTCATAACCCTTTTCTGGTGCTGCTGGCCTATCTGGTCGCCTGTGCGGCGGGTTTCGGCACCCTGGACATGGCCGAACGGGTTGGCCATGTCGAAGACCCTACCGCTCGCCGCCATTGGCGTTGGCTGGGTGCCGGTTGCCTGGCAGGTGGTATCTGGTCCACTCATTTCATCAGCATGCTGGCCTTCCAGGCCCCAATCGCGATTCACTACGACCTGCTCATGACGTTCGCCTCGCTGGTCATCGCCCTGATCGCCTCGTTGTTCGCCATGCAAACCCTCGGTCACACCAGACTGCGGTTTAACCAATACCTGCTGGCATCGCTGTGGATGGGCATCGGCATCGCCCTGATGCATTACGTCGGCATGTCGGCCATGCGTTCCCAGGCCCGGGCGTATTTCGAACCGGGGCTGCTCCTCGCCTCGGTGGGCATCGCCATTGGCGCCAGCCTGGCCGCATTGTTGCTGTCGAGCTACCTGCGCACCGGTGCCGGCGTCTTCCATCAACTGCTCAAATACGCCGCCAGCCTGATGTTGGGCGCAGGCATTATCAGCATGCACTTTACCGGCATGGCCGCCATGCAACTGATCGTCCCCACGGGGGCCGACCTCTCATTAGCGCTGGATAACAACCCCATCCAACTGGGCCTGTCGGTCGCCGTGATCACCCTGCTGGTGATCGGCAGCAGCATCAGCGCCGCGCTGGCGGATAAGAAGCTGCAGCACAAGGAGCGCGACCTGCGTCGGGTCAACGCGCTGCTCAGCGAACTGGACCAGGCCCGCGCCTCCCTGCAACAGGTGGCTCATTACGATGCGCTGACCGGCCTGCTTAATCGGCGCGGCTTCAATCAGATTTTCGCGGAAAAAATCGCCGAAAAAACGGCTTCAAACGGCATGATGGCGGTTATTTTCCTCGATATTGATCACTTCAAACGCATCAACGACAGCCTCGGCCATGACGCAGGGGATCAGTTGCTCAGTGTTCTCGCCAGCCATATCAAAGGCTCCGTGCGCAGCCATGCGGACGTGGTCGCACGGTTTGGCGGCGATGAGTTCTGCATCCTGATCAGCGTTCACCACCGCGACGAAGCGCGACACCTGGCCCAGCGCATCATGCAGAAGATGAAGGACCCGGTCGAACTCGCCGGCCGTCGTATGGTGATGACCACCAGCATCGGCATCAGCCTGTTTCCCGAGGATGGCCTGACCTGCGAAGAGCTGCTCAAAAACGCCGACCTGGCGCTGTACCAGTCCAAGGACATGGGACGCAATGGCCTGAACTTCTTCAGCTCCAACCTGAAGACCCGTGCCTTCCTCGAACTGCAATTGGAAGAAGAGCTACGCAGCGCCCTGCGCGCCCAGAACCAGTTGGTACTGTTCTACCAACCGATCTTTGACATGAAGCTGGGCAAAGTCACACGCCTGGAGGCCTTGGTGCGCTGGCAGCATCCGCAACACGGGCTGCTGACCCCAGACCGGTTTATCGGAATTGCCGAAAGCAACGGGCTGATCGCCGAACTCGACCACTGGGTCTTGCGCCAGGCCTGTCATGACTTGAGCCTGCTCTCCGACCGAGGCTATACCGAACTGACCATGACAGTGAATTGCTCGGCCCTGAACCTGGCCCGCGATGAGCTGGCGGATGAGATCGAAGATGCGCTGCGCTTCAGCGGGATCAGCGCCAACCGCCTGGAGCTGGAAGTGACCGAAAATGCCTTGATGGGCAATATCAGCAGCACCCTGGCCCTGCTGCGGCAAATCCGCGCGCTGGGCGTGTCGCTGGCCATCGACGACTTTGGCACCGGCTACTCCTCCCTCGCCTACCTCAAGCGCCTGCCGCTCAACACCCTGAAGATCGATCGCTCGTTTATCCAGGACATTCCCAAGTCGACCGCCGACATCGAGATCGTCCAGGCGATTATCGGCATGGCTCACACCCTGCACCTGCAGGTAGTGACCGAGGGAGTGGAAACCCAGGCTCAGTTCGAACTGCTGCTCAAACACGGCTGTGATTTCGTCCAGGGCTACCTGTTGAGCCCGGCGGTGGCCGCCAGTGAAATAATTGGCGCAATGCAAGATATCGACATACGCAATCCGCTCTACCCATTCAGCGTGGCGGGCACCAAGGACACTCGCCCGGCGAAAGAGTCCTCCCCAGGCCGCTCCGGATCCACCTCCATCGTCAGGCCAATTCGCTGACGTCGAATCTTTGGCATTTCGCCATCATTTACCTAAAGATCGCCGACAAACGGCCGATTCATCAGAGTCCGGCCAGGTTTTTCCTGAGCACACAGGGTCAGCCTGAGCGTTCCGGACAAGGACGCACTGTAAAGTCGCGAACTCCCATTCCGTGATGGCCATTTGATACTTTTCAGCCATCCTCCCAGGCACATGGCGCACAATGACTTCTAAAAATAACCCAGCCACCGTGGTATCCGATGTGTTGCTCCCAGCTCCTGCGGACAAGCCCTCAGGTTCAAAGTCATTGAGCACCGCCCGCCCGCTGGCTACCCAGCAATACCTGTACTTCACCGAAACCAATACCGACCGCATCCTCGATAACCTCGACGGCCTGCGCGACATGGTGTTCCCGCGCCCGCCTCACCTGGAAGGCGACAGCGAGCAGCACAGCGAGCAGGAATTCCCCTCGGTGTGCCTGATCGGCCTGGGCCGCTGCGGTTCGAACATCGCGCTGGACGTGGCGGAGCTGGTGTACAACGCGCGCAAGTTCTACCTCAACGAATTCAGCACCGAAGACAAATCCTTGGATAAGGGTTACAGCCCGGCCCAGTGGATTCGCAACAACCTGCGCCTGGGCGGCGGCAAGGCCAGCAAGCCGGTGTTCCTGGTGGAACCGCTGGTGATGCTCGGCGACCTGGACAAGGACATCGCCGGGCGTATCCGTTTCTCGCGCAAGGGCGAAAAAAGCGGCTTCCTGCGCGACTACAGCAAGATGAAAATCATGGACCTTTCCGAAGTCCATGCCGGTGGCGCCGGTAACGCGCCGATCCTCGGCCAGTACCTGGCCAAGATCATCCTCAACAAAGACACCCAGCGCTTTTCCAGCCCCGACTGGAAGATGATCCACTCGTACCTGATCGACTCCTGCGGCATCAAGGCCAACCAGTCGCGCCTGTACTTCTCGATCTTCAGCGCCGGCGGCGGTACCGGTTCGGGCATGGCCTCGGAATTCGGCCTGGCGCAGCAGCATTCGTACATGAACAAGACGTTCGACACCAAGCCCGCCGACGAGCACGACAGCAAGAGCGGTCACGCCTTCGTGTTCGAGCCGATCTTCACCAGCGGTATTTGCGTGCTGCCGAACATCTCCGACCACCGCAGCGAAATGTCCGAGGCGCTGCACATCAACGCCGGGCGACTGCTGTGCAAGTACCTGTCGGAAGAATGGGACTTCTCGTACAACTTCGACAATGAAGACAGCAGCGAAGCCAGCGTAAAGGGGCGTATCCGGCCGTGGAACGCGATGATGCTGATCTCCAACGACATCATGCGTTACGCCGAAGAGAGCGATGACGGCAATATCCAGAACATTGACGTCAATGCCATGGAAAAACACGCCAACCAGTACATTTCCCAGCAGATCTTCAACATCCTCACCGCCCAGGCCGTGACCACCGACTACGACCAGAACTACTTCCGTCGCGCCGGCATCGACATCGGCGAAACCATCCGCCTGGACGCCAACGATCTGTTCATGAGCCTGGCCGGGCCGGTGGCGATTGCCTACGCCGAATCCGTCGTACCGGAAACCCCGGCGCCGTCCAATGACAAGTTCAAAGTCTTCGAGAAAGAGCCCCAGCGCCTGAACATCGACGACCTGTTCTTCCGCTCCATCGACCTGCCGCATTTCAACAAGGTCACCCAGGCCATCGAAGGCATCAGCCTGTTGCCGATCGAGTCCAAGCGCTACAAGGCCTCCCTGGAGCAATACAAGAACTCCGGCTACGATGCGGCGGCGCTGCATGACCTGCACTTCTTCAAGAACTGCTCGTCGGTGGTGTCGATCGTCTCGCTGCCCAAGGACTACAAGCTGTCCTACATGGACCTGAACCGGCTCAAGACGCACCTCAACAGCCTGTTCCCCAACACCACCCTCAAGCGCTATGCCCTGGTGATCGGCGCGTCGGCCAACCTGTCGCTGACCACCCTGATCGCCAAGAGCCCGTGCCTGTCGGATGACTTCCTGACGCTGATCGTGGCTTTCATCAAGCGTTGCTTTGCGCGTAACCCGTACCGCTTCGACGACACCCTGGATAACTCGATCCTGGATTTCATCATCCACGAGGACTTCGACGAAGACCGCATCGACGAGCTGCTCAACGAGTTTGAAAACCCGGCGAAGATCCTCGATACCAACTGGTACGCGATCAAGCCGATGTATGAGAAGAAGTACCGCGAGTTGATCAACGACAAAGAGAAGTTCGTGTCGATCAATGACATTCGCCTGTCACGGGATTGTGTGAAGAAGGCGATCAAGTACCTGCGCGAGATTTATCGTCACAGGATCGGCAAGACCAAGGTTATCTCGTTGAACAACCATACCGGCAAGACCGGCTGACTTGAGGGGATGCCATCGCGGGCAGGCCCGTGATGGCGCTTTCAGTGACGACCAGATTCCACCTCATTGGCACACCCGGAAACAATTCCCCAGGCTTTCGGCGCGGCCTGAAACTGTTCCCGTGACGTGCACGTCACCCTTGGCTGTGACCTTTCTCCACGGCAAGATGCCATCACGCTGACAGCGGTTACTCCACTACACACTTCTTCGCGCGAAAAACACGCACCTTTTTCGTGCAGGCTTTTCTTACCCTGCCCTTTCCTGGATCAGAATCCACGGGGAAACCACCACCGCCCATAAGCTCGGATCGCGCTCCACCAGGTCCAATGCCCGCGGTGCAGACACTTCGCCAAGGCTGCCCGCGGCCAGCCAGGCAGCGACTTTGTCGCGATTGTCCTCGGCCATTCCCTCGGCGGCTTCGATCAAATCCAGGCTTGGGTCGACCCACAATAGGGCACCTTTGGCAAAGAACGGTTCAAGCTCTTTCCAGGAGATTTCGGCGGTTTCACCGAGCAGCTTGGCATAGAGGGTGCTAGGTTCTTGCGTCATGGGAGTTCACCTGAAGAAAAAATCGGCGCAATCATAACGTCACGCTTCAGGCAGAAAAACCCAGTTGCAAATGCGTTATCGATTGAAAGGGTCAGGAAAGCCAAGGAATGCGCGAGAGTCAGGCATTACCCCCGCCGCAATTCTGTCTTTTTCTTTCATTTAAGCGACACCCCCGGGGTTTGCCCCCGGCAGCCAGCTTTTCAAGCGATCAACCGGCGCTCTACACTGTACCGGTACAGTTGCCAGGCGGTTGCCGGGGGGATATCCGAGATATCCGATCCGGTTCAGCAGCTCACAAGGCCGCCAGAACTATAAAAAATACAACAGTAAGAGTGGAGCACTATGAATAAGGCTACTAAGCAGATTTCCAAACTGTTTGCCGCTATGGTCCTGGCTGGGGTTGCCGGCCATTCGTTCGCAGCCGACACCATCAAGATCGGCATCGCCGGTCCAAAGACTGGTCCTGTAACGCAATACGGCGACATGCAATTCATGGGTGCCAAGCAGGCCATCGCCGACATCAACGCCAAGGGCGGCGTCGACGGCAAGATGCTCGAAGCCAAGGAATACGACGACGCCTGCGATCCTAAACAAGCCGTGGCCGTGGCCAACAAAGTGGTCAACGACGGCGTCAAGTTCGTGGTCGGTCACCTCTGCTCCAGCTCCACTCAGCCTGCGTCCGACATCTATGAAGACGAAGGCGTGATCATGATTACCCCGGCAGCCACCAGCCCGGAAATCACCGCCCGTGGCTACAAGCTGATCTTCCGCACCATCGGCCTGGACAGCGCCCAAGGCCCGGCGGCCGGCAACTACATCGCCGACCACGTGAAGCCGAAAATCGTTGCCGTCCTGCACGACAAGCAGCAATACGGTGAAGGTATCGCCACCGCCGTCAAACAGACCCTTGAGAAGAAAGGCACCAAGGTTGCCGTCTTCGAAGGCCTGAACGCCGGCGACAAAGACTTCTCCTCGATCATCCAGAAGCTCAAGCAAGCCAACGTCGATTTCGTCTACTACGGCGGCTACCACCCGGAGCTGGGCCTGATCCTGCGCCAAGCCAAGGAAAAAGGCCTGAACGCCAAGTTCATGGGTCCGGAAGGTGTCGGCAACGACTCCATTTCGCAAATCGCCCAGGGCGCTTCCGAAGGCCTGCTGGTGACCTTGCCTAAATCCTTCGATACCGACCCGGCCAACAAGGCCATCGTTGAAGAGTTCGCCAAGAACAAGCAGGACCCAACCGGTCCGTTCGTGTTCCCGGCCTACTCGGCCATTGAAGTCATCGCCGGCGGCATCAAGGCCGCCAAGAGCGAAGACACCGCAAAAGTGGCCGAAGCCATCCACGCGGGCACCTTCAAGACCCCTACCGGCGAGCTGAGCTTCGACGCCAAGGGCGACCTGAAGGACTTCAAGTTCGTGGTCTACGAATGGCACTTCGGCAAACCAAAAACCGAAGTTTCCCCTCAGTAAGCCAGGCGTTACTGGTCCAACAAGCCCACTGTGAGAGCAGTGGGCTTTGTTTTACGAGGTTTATGGGCCTGTCACCCGCGATCCGGGCGCTGGCTCACCTGAAAATCTTAAAACCGTCACCAGCGGTTCGCTGGCAAACGCTTTGTGCAAATGTGCTCACAGAACACAGCACGGGGCCGGAACATGACTCCACCAGTGAAATGCGTATCGGGTTTTTAGGAGCGCTGTAATGCCTGAGATCTATCATTTTTTCCAACAGCTGGTTAATGGGCTGACCATTGGCAGCACCTATGCCTTGATAGCCATTGGCTACACAATGGTTTACGGCATCATTGGAATGATCAACTTCGCCCATGGCGAGGTATACATGATTGGTTCCTACGTGGCTTTCATTGCCCTCGCCGGGCTGGCCATGATGGGTATCCACTCCCTGCCGCTGTTGATGACCGCCGCGTTCCTGGCGTCGATCGTCGTAACCAGTGCCTATGGCTACAGTATCGAGCGCGTTGCCTACCGTCCCTTGCGTGGCAGCAACCGTTTGATCCCGCTGATTTCCGCCATCGGCATGTCGATTTTCCTGCAGAACACCGTATTGCTGTCCCAGGATTCCAAGGATAAATCCATCCCCAACCTGATCCCGGGGAGCTTCTCCTTCGGTCCGGGCGGTGCGGAAGAAGTGCTGATTTCCTACATGCAGATCCTGGTCTTCGTCGTCACCCTGGTGGCCATGCTGGGCCTTACCCTGTTCATCTCCCGCTCCCGTCTGGGGCGCGCCTGCCGGGCCTGCGCCGAAGACATCAAGATGGCCAACCTGTTGGGCATCAATACCAACAACATCATCGCCCTGACCTTCGTGATCGGTGCCGCGCTGGCAGCCGTCGCGGCGGTACTGCTGAGCATGCAGTACGGCGTGATCAACCCCAACGCCGGTTTCCTGGTAGGCCTCAAGGCCTTTACCGCAGCGGTATTGGGCGGCATCGGCAGTATCCCGGGCGCGATGCTCGGCGGCCTGGTGCTGGGGGTGGCCGAAGCGTTTGGTGCCGATATTTTCGGCGACCAATACAAGGACGTCGTCGCGTTCGGCCTGTTGGTCCTGGTGCTGTTGTTCCGTCCGACCGGCATCCTGGGCCGTCCGGAGGTTGAGAAAGTATGAGCAGATATCTTAAATCGGCGTTTTTCAGCGCCTTGCTGGTGTGGGCGGTGGCCTTCCCGGTACTCGGTCTCAAGCTGAGCATTGTCGGCATCAACCTGGAAGTGCATGGCACCGGCCCCGTGACGCTGACCATCATCGCCCTGTGTTCGGTGCTGATGTTCCTGCGCGTGCTGTTCACCCAGCAGGTCGGCGCCCTGTTCAAGCGCAACCGTGGCCCGCTGGTCTCGCCCAAGGTCAGCCAATTCCTGACCCTGCCACGCACTCAGCGCTACATCATCATCGGCCTGATCGTGGCCGCGTTGATCTGGCCATTCTTCGGCTCGCGCGGTGCGGTCGACATTGCCACCCTGATCCTGATCTACGTGTTGCTGGGCCTGGGCCTGAACATCGTGGTGGGCCTGGCCGGCCTGCTCGACCTGGGTTATGTGGGCTTCTACGCCGTGGGTGCCTACACCTACGCGCTGCTGTCGCACTACCTGGGCTGGAGCTTCTGGATCTGCCTGCCGCTGGCCGGCATGGCGGCGGCCACGTTCGGCTTCCTGCTGGGCTTCCCGGTATTGCGCCTGCGTGGTGACTACCTGGCCATCGTGACCCTGGGCTTCGGGGAAATCATCCGTCTGTTCCTGCGTAACCTGACCGACATCACCGGTGGCCCCAACGGCATCAGCAGCATCCCCAAGCCGACGTTCTTCGGGCTGTCGTTCGACCGCACCGCTGCCGAAGGCATGCAGACGTTCCACGAGTACTTCGGGATCGACTACAACCCGGTGAGCAAAGTGGTGTTCCTGTACCTGGTGGCGCTGTTGCTGGCGCTGGCGGCACTGTTCGTGATCAACCGCTTGCTGCGCATGCCGATCGGCCGTGCCTGGGAAGCGTTGCGCGAAGATGAAATCGCCTGCCGTGCCCTGGGCCTGAACCCGACCATCATCAAGCTCTCCGCCTTCACCCTGGGTGCCGCGTTCGCCGGTTTTGCCGGCAGCTTCTTCGCCGCTCGCCAAGGCCTGGTGACCCCGGAGTCGTTCACCTTCATCGAGTCGGCGATCATCCTCGCCATCGTGGTGTTGGGTGGCATGGGCTCGCAGCTGGGCGTGATCCTGGCGGCGATCGTGATGATCCTGCTGCCGGAAATGATGCGTGAGTTCAGCGAATACCGCATGTTGATGTTCGGCGCCATGATGGTGCTGATGATGATCTGGCGACCTCAAGGCCTGCTGCCCATGCAACGTCCACACATGGAGCTGCGCAAATGAGCCGCGAGATCCTGAAAGTCGAAAACTTGAGCATGCGCTTCGGCGGCTTGCTGGCGGTCAACGGCGTCGCCCTGACCGTGAAAGAGAAACAGGTGGTTGCGCTGATCGGCCCCAACGGCGCCGGCAAGACCACGGTGTTCAACTGCCTCACCGGTTTCTACAAGCCGAGTGGCGGCAGCATCCTGCTGGACGGCCAGCCGATCCAGGGCCTGGCCGGTCACGAGATCGCCCGCAAGGGCGTGGTGCGCACCTTCCAGAACGTACGGCTGTTCAAGGACATGACGGCGGTCGAGAACCTGCTGATCGCCCAGCATCGTCACCTGAACACCAACTTCTTTGCGGGCCTGTTCAAGACCCCGGCGTTCCGCAAGAGCGAGCGCGAGGCCATGGAGTACGCTGCGTACTGGCTGGACAAGGTCAACCTCACCGAGTTCGCCAACCGCCCTGCCGGCACCCTGGCCTATGGTCAGCAACGTCGCCTGGAAATCGCCCGCTGCATGATGACCCGCCCGCGGATCCTGATGCTCGACGAACCGGCCGCCGGCCTGAACCCCAAGGAAACCGAAGACCTCAAGGCGCTGATCGGCGTGTTGCGTGAGGAAAACAACGCCACGGTGCTGTTGATCGAACACGACATGAAACTGGTCATGAGCATTTCCGACCATATCGTGGTGATCAACCAGGGCACGCCGCTGGCGGACGGGACGCCGGAGCAGATCCGTGACAATCCTGAAGTGATCAAAGCCTATCTGGGGGAAGCGTAAAATGCTGCAATTCGAAAACGTTTCCACTTTCTACGGCAAGATCCAGGCCCTGCACAGCGTCAACGTCGAAGTGCGCCAGGGTGAGATCGTCACGCTGATCGGCGCCAACGGCGCCGGCAAGTCGACCTTGCTGATGACCTTGTGCGGCTCGCCGCAGGCCCACAGCGGCAGCATCCGCTACATGGGTGAAGAGCTGGTGGGCCAGCAGTCGTCGCACATCATGCGCAAGAGCATTGCCGTGGTGCCGGAAGGCCGGCGGGTATTCTCGCGCCTGACCGTGGAAGAAAACCTGGCCATGGGCGGGTTCTTCACCGACAAGGGCGACTACCAGGAGCAAATGGACAAGGTGCTGCACCTGTTCCCTCGCCTCAAGGAGCGCTTCAGCCAGCGCGGCGGCACCATGTCCGGCGGCGAGCAGCAAATGCTCGCCATCGGCCGGGCGCTGATGAGCAAGCCCAAGCTGTTGCTGTTGGACGAGCCCTCCCTGGGCCTGGCACCCATCATCATCCAGCAGATCTTCGACATCATCGAACAACTGCGCAAGGACGGTGTAACGGTGTTCCTCGTGGAGCAGAACGCCAACCAGGCGCTGAAGATCGCTGACCGTGCCTATGTGCTGGAAAACGGCCGGGTGGTGATGCAAGGCACTGGCGAGCAGCTGCTGACCGATCCGAAGGTACGTGAGGCGTACCTGGGCGGCTAAGAGACGGTTGCTGGATAAGCCGGATCTCATGTGGGAGGGAGCAAGTTCCCTCCCACATTTTTTTGCATTGTTTGAAATTATTTCGTCTGACCTTGTAACGAACATCCCCCTCCCGCCTCTAGTGGTGCAAGCAGGCATTCAAGCCTGCTCTTCAACCTACTGCTGGAGATCCACCATGACCACCAAACTGTCCGCCGCTAGCCTCGTCCTCGCCCTGAGTTCGGCCTTGAGCCTGTCCGCCCTGACCACCACCGCCCACGCTGCCGACGACATGCAGAAATGCTTCGGCGTCGCTGAAGCCGGCAAGAACGATTGCGCCGCCGGTGCCGGCACGTCCTGCGCCGGCACCTCGAAGACCAAGGATCAGGCCAACGCCTGGAAACTGGTCCCGGCCGGCACCTGCACCCAAACCCCAAGTTCCACCTCGCCGACCGGCTTCGGCCAGGAAGCCGCCTTCACCGCCAAGTCCTGACCCCTGCCTGGCCTGAGTACGGATGATGACGCTTTCACTCCTACCCGCAGTCTCACCGATTCAGATGCCCGGGCTCCCCTATCGGACCGGGCTGGGGCTGAAGCACGAGCACTTCAATGAAGTGCTCGATACTTCGCCCGACATCGGTTTTTTTGAAGTGCACGCCGAAAACTACATGGTGGCCGGCGGCCCGTTTCATCACTACCTGGGGTTGATTCGCGAACGTTACCCCCTGTCGTTGCATGGCGTGGGCCTGTCCATCGGTGGCGAAGGCCCGCTCAACCGTGAGCACCTGGGACGCTTGGCCGCACTGATCGAACGCTACCAGCCCCACTCATTTTCGGAACACCTGGCCTGGTCCAGCCACGGCCCGGTGTTCCTCAACGACCTGCTGCCCCTGGCTTATGACGCCACCACCTTGAGTCGAGTGTGCGAGCACGTCGACCAGGTACAGAGCACCCTCAAGCGGCCGATGCTGCTGGAGACCCCATCGACCTACCTGCAGTTCCAGCGCTCGACCCTGGACGAGACCGACTTCATCAGCGAGATCATCCGCCGCACCGGCTGCGGCCTGCTGCTGGACGTGAACAACGTCTACGTGTCGTGCATCAACCACCAGCGCGACCCTCTGGCCTACATCCACGCCCTACCATTGCGCGCCGTGGGTGAGATTCATCTGGCCGGCTTCGCCGAAGACACCGACAGCCTGGGCGATCGCCTGCTGATCGATGACCACGGCGCGCCCATCGATAACGCAGTGTGGCTGCTGTACGAACACGTACTCGCGCTGACGGGCCCGGTCGCAACCCTGATCGAGCGCGACAACCAAGTGCCGGCCTTCAGCGTGCTATGCGCAGAAGCCCAGCAGGCTGAACGGTACTTATCGCAGGTCCACCCATGAGCCTTCACGACGCCTTTTCCAGCGCCTTGCTGGCGCCCGGCCAACCTTGCCCCGACGGCCTGTTCAGCAGCAACGGGGCCGACCCGGCCAGTCGTTTTGCGGTGTATCGCAACAATGTTCACAGTTCGTTGATCAATGTGCTGGCAACGGCTTTTCCCGTAACGGCGCAATTAGTCGGCGATGAATTTTTCCGCGCCATGGCCGGCATTTTCGTTCAGGCATCCCCGCCCGCCAGCCCGCTGATCAGCGAGTACGGCGGCACATTCGCCGACTTTATCCAAGGTTTTGAACCGGCCGCCAGCGTGCCCTACCTGGCCGATGTCGCCCGGTTGGAACGCTTGCGGGTTCGCGCTTATCACGCAGCTGATACAGCCGTGGTGGATCCGCAAGCCGTTCTGCAGCAACTGCAAGCCCACACGAAGCCGGGGGCGCTGCATCTGCAACTGCACCCGTGCGTTGGCACATTGAACTCCGCCTACGCAGTGGTTGCGGTATGGGCGGCCCACCAGACCGAGGGCGCCCTGGTCACTCTCGATCCCTGGCATGCCCAAGGCGCGCTGGTGTTGCGCCAAGGGTTGAGCGTCAAGGTCTTCGCCATCGACGGCGGCTCGGTCGCCTTTATCAATAGCCTGAAACAAGGCTCGGCACTGGAAATGGCCGTCGCCAATGCCCTCGAGGCCAGCGCCGAGTTCGACCTGCACCAATGCCTCACGCTGCTGATCAACCACGACGCACTCACTCATCTGCTCCCAGAACAACAGGTATCACCATGAACACTTACGCTTCGTGTCTGATCAAGCAGGCCATCGCGCTTTTCGAGAAAATCCCTTACAGCCTGATCGCGTTTATTGCGCGCTTCTCCATTGCGGCAGTGTTCTGGAAGTCCGGGCAAACCAAGGTCGAAGGCCTTGCCATTGACCTGATCAACGGCACGTTCGAATTCGGTACCCCCAAACTCGCCGCCTCGACATTGCCGCTGTTTCGCAGTGAATACCACGTGCCGTTGCTGTCGCCGGAAGTCGCCGCGCACATGGCGGCGTTTGCCGAGCACTTTTTCCCGGTGCTGATCCTGGTGGGCCTGGCCACGCGCTTCTCAGCCCTGGCCTTGATCGGCATGACCCTGGTCATTCAGTTGTTCGTGTACCCGGACGCCTACCCCACCCACGGCACCTGGATGGCGCTGCTGTTGCTGTTGGTCGCCAAAGGCCCGGGCAGCCTGTCCATCGACCACCTGATTGCGCGCCGCTACCGTTAAAGCCGATCCAGTGCCTCGCCGCTGCGCTTGAACCAGTCCACCAGGTAGTCGGCCAATACTTGGGTACGTCTCGGCAGGCCGCCTTGATAAGGATGGACCAGGTACATCGGCATACTCCGCGTCTGGTAATCACGCAGGAGCCAACACAATCGGCCGTCAGCCAATTCCGTCGGCAGCACGTAGGACGGCAAGCGGGCGATACCGGCACCGACCAGGGCAGCCTTCTTCAGCAAGTTGTAATGGTTGGAGGCAAAAGTGCCGCTCACCCTCACCCGCAACAACTCGTGCTGCTGGTGATACAGCCATTCCTCGCGACCGCTGTAGTGGCTGTTGAGTAAACAGGTGTGCGCCGCAAGATCCCCAGGGGTCAGTGGCTCGCCATGTTGCTCCAGGTAAGCGGGACTGGCACAGGTCATCTCGTGCCAGGCCAGCAGCGGCCTGGCCACCAGACGCTCGTTTTCAATCGCCCCCGAGCGCACCCCCAGGTCAAAGCCGTCTCGCGCCAGGTCTCGGTAGCTGTTGTTGAGCTCCAGCTCGATCTGCACCTGTGGATACTGCTTGGAAAACTCCAGCAACAAACCATCGAAGAAGGTTTCCCCTAATGAAACCGGAACCGTCATACGCACAGGCCCGGCCAAATCGTCCTTGAGACGCGCCAATGCCTGTCGGGCGCGATCCACCTGCACCACCAGCGCTTGCGCCTGGGGCAACAGCGCCGCACCGGCGGCGGTCAGGCTGAGCCTGCGTGTGGTGCGGTGCAGCAAGACCACGCTGAACTGTGCCTCCAAATGGCTGATGCGCTTGGACAGCTGGCCCTTGCTGCAACCCAGTTGCTCGGCCGCCACGGTAAAACTGCCGGCTTCAATCAGTACGGCAAAGGCCGCCAGGTCATCCATCTCGCTCATGGACTGTTTCCATTTGAAAACCAAAGGTTGCCTATTAGCACGTTTATCCGTCTGAAAAGCCACCCTAGACTTGATGCCTACCCCCCTACTGTAGGAGCGAGCTTGCTCGCGAAAATCGTCAACGATAACGCGCTCAGCCTGGTACACAGCGGCGCTTTTGCGTTTTTCGCGGGCAAGCCCGCTCCTACAGTTCCTGAGAAACCCAGAGGAACAGCACCATGAAAATCCTATTGATTGGCGCCAGTGGCACCGTCGGCTCGGCAGTCAAGGCCGAACTGGCCCAGCGTCACGAAGTGATCAGCATTGGCCGCAGCAGCGGCGACTTCCAGGTGGATATCAGCGACAGCACCTCGATCCGCAACCTGTTCGAGCAGACCGGCAAATTCGATGCACTTGTCTGCACTGCAGGCAACGTGAATTTCGTGGCGCTGGGGGATATGGGCGAAAGCGACTTTGAACTGGGCCTGCGTGACAAGCTGATGGGCCAGGTCAACCTACTGTTGATCGGCCGCGAGTATGCCAACGACGGCGCGTCGTTCACCTTCACCAGTGGCATTCTCAACCGTGACCCGATCCGTACTGGCGCTTCGGCTGCGCTGGTCAATGGCGCACTCGACGCGTTCATCAAAGCCGCGGCAATCGAATTGCCACGGGGGCTACGCATCAACTCCGTGAGCCCGACCGTGCTGGTGGAGGCCATGGGCAGCTACGCACCGTACTTCCGTGGCTATAAACCGGTTCCGGGGGCCGATGTGGGATTGGCCTATGCAAAAAGCGTGGAAGGCTTACAGACCGGCCAGACATTTATTGTTGGCTGAATGTAACCATTGTAAGAATTGCCTGAAGCAGGGCTGCGGGGTTGTGATGCAACGCCAGCCTGCGTAACGTGGCGGCACTTGTCTGGAGACCCGATCATGCGTGCCGCCCGTACCCTCGCCCTGTTTGCCTTGCTTCCTGTGTTCGCCGCTTGCCAGATGTTCGAAAACGAGCCGACCAAGCCGTCTACCGCCGGGTTGACCCGCATGCAGGGCGAACTCACGGCGGTAGGTAGCAAGCTGCTGTTCCAGCCGTGCGACGATAAACGCAACTATGTCGTCAACGACACCAGTGGCACCAGCATCCTGCAGGAAGCGGCGTCCCTGGCCGGCCAGCAAGGGGCATTGTTTGCCGATTTGCGTGGCAAGTTCTCGGGCGTCGCCAGCGGCACCCAGGGCAGCGTCGACCTGCAACAACTCTATCGCGTAGAGCGCTCGACCTCTGCCTGCACCGACCCGGACTTCAAGCGCATGACCCTGCGGGCCAACGGCCACAAGCCAGCCTGGGCCATGAACGTCACCGCCAAGGGCATGGTGCTCGAGCGTGAAGGCCAGCCGCCACTGGCAGTGCCTTATGTCGAAGAGCAGATCGGCGACGGCCGCTTCAACCTGATGACCGAAGCCAACAACCAGCACATCGAACTGTGGGTCGCGCCGCAGCGCTGCATCGACAGCGTCAGCGGCAGCCTGCAACACATGACGGCGGAGTTGCGCGTCAACGGCCAGGTACAGCGCGGTTGCGCGGCGTTTGGTGGTTCCCGGGACGACTGATTCAGCGCTGCGCTGTTTTAACCTGACGGAAAACCGCCATTGAGGCTTATAATCGCCGGTTTGCAAAACAGCCGGCCTCTTTGTCCGCCGCCTACCGGATCCCGTCATGTTACGAATCACCGAACTCAAGCTGCCCATCGACCATCCCGAAGAAGACCTGCGGCCTGCCATTGTGCAGCGCCTGGGCATCGCCAGTGATGACCTGCTCGATTTCACCCTGTTCAAACGCAGCTACGACGCGCGCAAGAAGTCGTCGGAGCTGTGCTTCATCTACACCATCGACCTCAATGTGAAGGGTGAGGCTGCCCTGCTGCTCAAGTTCGCCGATGACCGCAACGTCAACCCCGCGCCGGACGTCAGCTACAAGGTCGTGGGCCAGGCCCCGGAAGGCTTGGTCGAACGGCCTGTGGTCGTCGGTTTTGGCCCGTGCGGTATCTTCGCCGGACTGTTGCTGGCGCAGATGGGCTTCAAGCCGATCATCCTCGAACGCGGTAAGGAAGTACGCCAGCGCACCAAGGACACCTGGGGCCTGTGGCGCAAAAGCGTGCTCAACCCCGAGTCCAACGTGCAGTTCGGTGAAGGCGGCGCCGGGACCTTCTCCGACGGCAAGCTCTACAGTCAGATCAAGGACCCGAAATTCCACGGCCGCAAAGTCCTGCACGAGTTCGTCAAGGCCGGCGCGCCGGAAGAAATCCTCTACGTCAGCAAACCCCACATCGGTACCTTCCGCCTGACCGGCGTGGTGGAAAACATGCGCGAGCAGATCATCGCCCTGGGCGGTGAAGTGCGTTTCGAGCAACGGGTGACCGACGTGCTGATCGAAGACGGCCAGTTGAATGGCGTGGTCATCGACGGTGGTGAGCAGATCCTCTCCAGGCATGTGATCCTGGCCCTCGGCCACAGCGCCCGCGACACCTTCCGCATGCTCCACGGCCGTGGCGTCTACATGGAAGCCAAACCGTTCTCGGTGGGGTTCCGGATCGAACACCCGCAATCGCTGATCGACGCCGCGCGCCTGGGCAAATATGCCGGGCACCCGAAGCTGGGCGCCGCCGACTACAAGCTGGTGCACCACGCCAAGAACGGCCGTTCGGTCTACAGCTTCTGCATGTGCCCGGGTGGCACCGTGGTGGCAGCGACCTCCGAGCCGAACCGTGTGGTGACCAACGGCATGAGCCAGTACTCGCGTAACGAGCGCAATGCCAACTCCGGCATCGTCGTCGGCATCACGCCGGAAGTGGATTACCCAGGCGGCCCGCTGGCGGGTATCGAGTTGCAGGAGCGCCTGGAGTCCCACGCCTACATCCTCGGCGGCAGCAACTACGAGGCTCCGGCACAGTTGGTCGGCGACTTTATCGCTGGCAAGCCGTCCACGGCGATCGGCAGTGTGGAACCGTCCTACAAGCCAGGGGTGGCCCTGGGTGACCTGGCCCTGGCCTTGCCGGACTTCGCCATCGAAGCGATCCGCGAAGCACTGCCGGCGTTCGAGAAGCAGATCAAGGGCTATTCGCTGCACGATGCCGTGTTGACCGGTATCGAGACGCGCACCTCGTCGCCGCTGCGGATTACCCGTGACGAATCGATGCAGAGCCTGAACGTGAAAGGCCTGTTCCCGGCCGGTGAAGGCGCTGGGTATGCGGGTGGGATTCTGTCGGCCGGTGTCGACGGGATTCGGATTGCCGAGGCGTTGGCGCGGGATATGCTCGGCATCGAGGCCTGAGAACAGCGCAAATTAAATGTGGGAGGCGGCTTGCCCCCTCCCACATTTGGTTTGCATCGGATCAGATATTTGCGCGCAGGATGCTGGCGGGTAATGGCTCGCCCTGCTCCACACTGGCCGCCACGGCCGCGATCAACCCCTCGAGCGCATAGCCCTGCCCCGCCAACCACGCCTGGTCGTAATAGGTCGTTGCATACCGCTCGCCCCCATCACACAAGATCGCCACGATCGAACCTGAATCCCCCATCGCTTTCATCTGCTGCGCCGCCATTAATGCGCCAATCAGGTTGGTCCCGCTGGAACCGCCGACTCGCCGCCCCAGGCGCTCAGCCAGGTAATGCATGGCCGCCAGCGACAGCGCATCCGGCACCTTGACCATCGCATCAATCACCTTGGGCAAAAACGACGCCTCGACCCGTGGCCGGCCAATGCCTTCGATCCGCGAACCACAGTCCAGGCGCAGGCTGGCGTCACCGCTCTGGTAGAAATCGAAAAACACCGAGCGCTCGGCATCGGCACACAACACGCGGGTACAGTGCTGGCGATAACGCACATAACGACCCAGGGTGGCGGTGGTGCCGCCGGTACCGGGGCTGGAAATCAACCAGCTCGGTTCCGGGTGCCGCTCAAAGCGCATCTGCTGGAAGATCGACTCGGCGATGTTGTTGTTCGCCCGCCAGTCGGTGGCACGCTCGGCATAAGTGAACTGATCCATGAAATGACCGCCGCTTTCCTGGGCCAGGCGTTCGGACTCGGCGTAGATCTGCGTGGGATCCTGTACCAGATGGCTTTTGCCGCCGTAGAAGGCAATCTGCGCGATCTTTTCCTGGGACGTCGTGGCGGGCATCACCGCAATGAACGGCAGCCCGAGCAGCCGGGCAAAATACGCTTCGGAAATCGCCGTCGAGCCGCTGGATGCTTCAATCACCGGCGCGCCTGGCTTGAGCCAGCCATTGCACAGCGCATACAGGAACAGCGAACGGGCCAGCCGATGTTTCAGGCTGCCGGTGGGGTGGCTGGATTCATCCTTGAAGTACAACTCGATGCCCGGCAGGCCCGGCAGCGGTAACGGAATCAGATGCGTGTCAGCACTGCGCTGGAAGTCCGCTTCGATGATGCGAATGGCTTCGCGGGCCCAGGGACGGTGGTCGCTCATAAGGAAGAACTCTAAGGATTTCAGCACCGATCTTAGGATGTTTCCTACACTGCACACAGATACAGTGACGACTCAATTGGACACACAATTGCTAGGCTTTGGCGCTACGCCACCCTACACCATCTCTTATAACAAATAAGAATATAACTTTTGTTTTAACAACTAACGGTACGGGTTAGGGTACCCACCTATTGAACCTGGATTGGAGAGCATCCCTTGCCTCTGCGTAGCACTTTTACCCGTTTCTTCCAGCTGGAAGCCGCCAGCGGCCTGTTGTTGATCGCCGCTGCCGCCTTGGCGCTGATCATCAACAACTCTCCGTTGTCGCACCTGTATGGCGCGTTTCTCGACGTGCCGGTGGTGGCCCAGATTGGCGCGCTGCAAATCGCCAAGCCCGCACTGCTGTGGATCAACGATGGCCTGATGGCCCTGTTCTTCCTGCTGATCGGCCTGGAGGTCAAGCGCGAGCTGCTTGACGGCCACCTGTCCAAGCCTTCGCAAGTGGTGCTGCCAGGCGCAGCCGCCATCGGCGGCATGGTCGTGCCGGCGCTGATCTACTGGGCAATCAACAAGGACTACCCCGCCGCGCTCTCCGGCTGGGCAATCCCGATGGCCACCGACATCGCCTTCGCGTTGGGCGTCCTGGCACTGCTGGGCAAGCGGGTGCCGGTGTCGTTGAAGCTGTTCCTGATGACCCTGGCCATCATCGACGACCTGGGCGCGATCATTGTTATTGCAGTGTTCTATTCCGCCGACCTGTCCGGTGCGGCCCTGGCCGGCGCGGGCGCCTGCCTGGTTGCCTTGATTGCAATGAACCGCCTGGGCGTGATCAAGCTCGGGCCCTACCTGATCATCGGCCTGATCCTGTGGGTGTGCGTACTCAAGAGCGGCGTGCACGCCACCCTGGCCGGCGTGACCCTGGCGTTCTGCATCCCTATGCGCACCAGGAATGCCGAGCCCTCGCCGCTGCTTACACTGGAACACGCCCTGCATCCATGGGTGGCCTACGGTATCCTGCCGCTGTTCGCCTTCGCCAACGCCGGGGTGTCACTCACCGGGGTCAGCCTGGAAAGCTTCACCCACCACGTGCCGATGGGCATTGCCGCCGGCCTGCTGATCGGCAAGACCGTCGGCGTGTTCGGCCTCACCTGGCTGGCCATCAAGACCGGCCTCGCAGCACTGCCCAGCGGCGCCAACTGGGGCCAGGTCTTCGGCGTGGCGATCCTGTGCGGCATCGGCTTCACCATGAGCCTGTTCGTAGGCTCCCTGGCGTTTGTGCCGGGTGCCAGCGAGTTTGCCGGGGAGGATCGAATGGGGATTCTGACCGGATCGATACTTGCGGCGTGTATCGGGTACGTGGTGACGGCGATGGCGAGTCGCAAAAAAGCCTGAGCCGACTGAAACGCAGCCCATAAAAAACCCCAACCGGTCACCCGGTTGGGGTTTTCTTTTGCCTGCTGCTTACCGGTCAGCGAGTAACGCGGCTGGTGCCATCAACGGTCATGATGCGGACGCGATCACCGATGCGGAAGATTTCATTTTCCTGCACGGCTTGCACGTAGGCACGCATGCTGCCGTCGTCTTCGCGAACGGTGATTTCCACGCCCTGGGTGCGGGTCAGGCCTTCTTCGGTGGCCGAGCCCAGCAGGCCGCCGGCAACGGCGCCGATCACGGCAGTCACGATACTGCCACGGCCACCGCCGATGGCGCTGCCGCCCACACCACCGATGACCGCGCCGGCAGCGCCGCCAATTGGGGTCTTGGTGCCTTCGATTTTTACCGGACGCAGGGATTCAATGGTGCCCATGCGAACGGTTTGTACACGACGCGCTTCGTCACGGGAGTACGAGTCGCCGGTCAGACTCGAGGCGCAGCCACCCAGCAGCAACGACAGCGTGGTAAAGCAGGCAACCAGTAAAACGGACTTACGCATAGCATCAACTCCAAAGGACAGGTATTCATTAGACGCTGCAGCTTGACGCCTGTCACGACAAGCCCGGCAGGAAATTGCTTTCATTCAGCCTCAGTACAGACTGCCCGTAGCCAAAATACCGACCAACGGTAGCACTCTCATCGTAACCAGGAACTTCATGGACTATTTCATCATTGTAGTCACTACCGTCGCCGGCCTGTACTTCCATGGTTGGTTGTACCTGCGTATCCGACGCTGGATAGACCGCGACCTGGCACTGTCCCTGGCGGGAGACGATCTGCACAAGCGTGCCTTTATGCTGCAACAACTGGAGCAGGCGCGGATCTCGAAGATCAAGCGAAGCGAGTTGCCGCAGTGGCTGACGAACGCCGCACAACAGTACACAGCCGAAACCTCTTCAACAGAGACTTCGGTGTGATCGACATCATTCCAGTGGGGTGACGAAAGGTGCCGCTCAGGGCGCCAGGCGCTCGCGGGTCCATTCGGTCCCTTGCAGGCGGTAGTTCAGGCGGTCATGCAGGCGGCTGGCGCGGCCTTGCCAGAACTCGATGCGCTCCGGCAGCAGGCGATAGCCACCCCAATGCTCGGGGCAGTCGGGCTGGGTATCGCTGAAACGCTGTTCGGTGGCCTTGAGCAGGTCCTGCAGTTCTTCACGGTCACGAATGACCTGGCTCTGCGGGGAAGCCCAGGCGCCTAAACGACTGCCCAGGGGGCGGACCTGATAATAAGCGTCGGACTCCTCAGGGGTGACCTTGACCACCCTTCCTTCAATACGCACCTGGCGCTCCAGGGTCGGCCAGAAGAACGTCATGGCCGCAAACGGCCGCGCCGCGAGCTGTTCGCCCTTGGCGCTCTGATAGTTGGTGAAGAAGGTAAAGCCCTGCGCATCCAGGCCCTTGAGCAGCAGGATGCGGCAGTGCGGGCGACCGTCCTGGTCGACCGTAGCCAGGGTCATGGCATTGGCTTCCACCGGTGGCTGCTCGGTTTTCACCGCATCGGCAAACCACTGGTGGAACAACGCAAACGGCTCGTTCGGGGCTTGGGCCTCGCTCAAACCGTCCCGTGTGTAGTCACGGCGCATATCGGCCAGTGCCTGGGTCATGCGGCTTTATCCTTGTGGTTCAGCGGATCAGTTTTTCGCCTGGTCATTCGCAGCCGGTGCAGCAGCCTTGGCTTTGGCCGGGGCCGGTTTCTTCGCAGCGGGCTTGGCCGGGGCTTTTTTAGCCGCTGGCTTGGCAGCAGCCTTTTTAGCTGCGGGTGCCTTTTTAGCCGGTGCCTTGGCGGCCGGGGCCGGGGCTGGAACGTTCTGCACCGCAACCATTTCGGCTACAGGCGGGGTCTTGCCCGATTGATACTTGCTCAACAGCGCCAGCATGGTCGTGCGCTGGGTGAACATGATTTCCATGCGGCGGTTCAGCGCGCGGCCCTGGGTGCTGTCGTTGGCGGCACGTGGCATCAGGTCACCCATGCCACGCAGCATCAGGCGGTCCTGTTTCAGGCCGCTGAGGCTGAAGATCGAGGCGATGGACTGCGCACGTTCCTTGGTCAACGCCTGGCTGGCAGGCGCGGTACCGGTGGCATCCACGTGACCCAGCACCAGCACGGCGGTTTTTGGATCGGCTTCCACCGCCTTGGCGACGCGAGTGAACGGCCCCAGGGTAACCGGCAGCAGCATCGCCGGGCGTTTCGGGTTGTAGGAGCCGTCTACCGGAGCAATCACCACGAGTACGTTATCGCGACGTTCCAGCTGCAGGTTGCTGTCCTTGATGGCGGCGCGCAGGCGCGGCTCATAGTCGTCCAACCAGGCCTGGGTGATTTTCGGGTCAGGCATCGGCACATTGGTCACGTCGACCTTGGCCAATGGCTTGGGTTTGCTTTCGAACGGCCACCACCAGTGAGTTTCGCTGTCGGTCTTGGCGACGGCAGGCGCGGCGTCTGGAGCCGGGGTCGCGGCCTTGAGGTCGGCTTTCAGGTCAGCCTTGGCATCAGCGGCCTTCTCGTCGGCGCTCTTGGAGGAGAACGGCCACCAGCTGGAACCGGTGTCAGCCTTGGCGGCCGGCGCTGGCGCGGAGGCGACAGGCGCAGCAGCAGCAGCAGCAGCAGCGGCTACAGGTGCGGCAGGCTTGGCGCCGGCAGCAGGCTTGGCGTCCGGCTTGGCGTCGGTTTGGGTCACTGCGTCCTTGGTCGTGGCCTTATCCGATCCAAATGACCACCAATGCCCACCCTCGGCATCATTTTGTGGAGTTTGTGCGCAACCGGTAAGAGTGAGGCAAAGCGCCAGTGCCAAGGACTTGTTCGATAACATGAGATATCCACAAAATGAGAAAAGAAACGGGGGTCTCGATGACCCGTTAAACAGACGCTTACAGAACATTAAAGTTACATCATTTCGTTCAGCGCCTTCTTATAGTTGCCTTTGTAACAAAAAAATGTGAAACAGCAAGGGGTTTACAGACAACCGGCCAATATTCCGACCAACTTCTGTGCGCGTGGGTCCATAAGTACATAAGGCCCCAATGTATTAGTCACGAAACCAAACGCTACATCATGCTCAGGATCGGCAAAACCCACCGAGCCGCCGGCGCCTGGATGCCCGAACGCACGGGCGCCAAGGCCAAATGTAGCATTGGGCAACTGTGGTTGATCCAACATGCAGCCCAGCCCGAAGCGGGTTTGTGTCAATAATGTTTTATCCGGCCCGATACTGTGTTCACGGGTCAATTCTTCGAGCATGTCGGCTTCCAACAAACTACCGTCCAACAAACCACTATAAAAACCCGCCAGACTACGCGCATTACCGTGACCATTTGCCGCCGGCTGCTGCATGCGTCGCCATTCAGGTTTATTAGTACTGGTGAGAATAGACGGCGGGTTGGCAAATGCCCGCGTCGTCATGGCGGTGGGCTCGCGCATCATTACTTGCAGTAAACGCTGCGCGGCTTCATCGCCCATATTGCCTTTGCTGCGCGCTATATGTGCAACACGATAAAACTCTTCGTCGGCCAGGCCCACGTGGAAGTCCAGCCCCAGCGGCCGTGCCACCCGCGCCACAATGGACTCACCCGGCCCACGCCCATCGGCGCGGCGCAGCAATTCGCCGACCAGCCAGCCGTAGGTGATCGCCTCGTAGCCATGGCCCTGGCCCGGCGTCCACCACGGAGCTTCGGCTGCCAGGGTGTCGACCATCAATTGCCAGTCGTACAAGGCTTCGGTGGGCAGCATCTCGCGGATTGCCGGCAACCCGGCCTGATGGCAGAGCAATTGGCGCAGCGTAATGTTTTCCTTGCCGGCAGCAGCGAACTCAGGCCAGTACCTGGCCACTGGCGCGTCCAATTGCAACTTGCCCTCGGCCACCAGTTGCAGGGCCGTGACAGCGGTGAAGGTCTTGGTGCAGGAAAACAGGTTGACGAGGGTGTCGCTGTGCCAGGCCTCGGTACCGTCCTTGTCGGCGGTACCGGCCCACAGGTCAACGACGGTTTCGCCGCCGATCTGGATGCAGAGCCCGGCGCCACGCTCCTGCGGGTCATCGAACAACGCGGCGAACGCTTCACGCACCGCTTCGAACTGGAGCTCGTAATGACCCTGAACCTGCACCTAAGCCCCCTAGGAAAACACCGTAAAAAGTGGCCGACATTGTTCCAGCCATTGTGGGATTTGTGAACCCGTCAACAATGAATCAATGACCATTTCCCGAATGCCCACCGGCGTGTCCGGCGCCCTGCCCCGGG
This sequence comes from Pseudomonas sp. 1 R 17, assembly GCF_900067035.1. NCBI lineage: Bacteria > Pseudomonadati > Pseudomonadota > Gammaproteobacteria > Pseudomonadales > Pseudomonadaceae > Pseudomonas > Pseudomonas sp. 1 R 17. The sequence continues at coordinate 25,375 of NZ_FKLB01000037.1, read as the reverse complement.
CCTTTGCCCTCACGTCCAGGTTTGCTGCCTTCGCTTTCATGAACCGTGCTGGCGGCCTTGGCCTTTTCCGCTTCCTTGCCCAGTTGATCCACCGCCGCCAGGTTGCTTCTACGCACACTGTCGACGAACCCCTGGAACGGTACGTCAGTGATGCCCACCAGGCCAAAGTGGCCGTTTTCACCGTCCAGCAAACGGCCGGTCACCGGCTGGTCCAGGTACTGGAACCAGTGCACGCCGACAATGGAAGGCTCGGCCATGGCTTGCTTGAGGAAGTTGGCATATGCCACGCCACGCTCTTCTTCCCTAGGCAACTGGGTCACGCCGCCCCAGAACGGGCCACGGTCCGCAGAGCCGAAGTTGAATTCAGTGATCAACACCGGTTTGTCCAGGGCGCGCAGCGCGGCAAAGTCATAGCCGTCCTGGGGTTTGAGCGTGTACATGTTGAAGCTCAGCACATCGCAATACTGCGCGCACGACGCCACGGCTTCAGGCGTACTCACCGCATAACGCCCGCCCAGCAGCAGTTGGTTGGGTGCGTGCCATTTCAGCGAGTCGGAGATGGTCTTGAAGTAGGCATCGGCGAAGGTCTTCTGGAAGTATTTGAAGTCAGCTTCGATTTCCGGGTGCTCAGGGTTGGGCATCGGCGGTTCGAAGCCCGGGTCTTCCATCAGCTCCCACCCCGCCAACTCGATGCCCCAGGCTTTCGACAGGCCTTGCTCGTTGCGATACTTGTCACGCAATTGCTTGAGGAACGTGCGCTTGGCCGGTACGTCGGTGGTCATGCGCAAGGTGCCGTAGGCCAGGGCGTAGCGGGATTTCGGATCATCGCCGGGGCCGGCCCAGGCCAGTTCGTTATCGGCAAAGAAGCCGATCAGCCAGGGGTCGTCGCGGTGGTCGCGGGCGGCAATGGCCACCGCGCGCTCGGTCGCCATGGCGAAACGCGGATCGAACGGATCGGGCATGCCGCCCCACCAGTCGGTGCCGGTGCTGATACTGGCGTAGTCGCCGACGATCGACAGCGGCAAGGTGTACGGCACACGATCGGCAGTGGCCAACGCGCCGTCGCTCCAGTTGCCGACGGTATTGAAACCCCAGGCTTGCAGGCGATCAAGGGTATGGGTCACCCAGCGTTTCTGGTCAAATCCTTCGCCGCCATAAGTACGCTGCAGGTTGGCGCCGTAGAAATCGTACCAACGCCCGGCAGCAAAGCCACGACCTTCACCCGCACCATTGCCGGTGCGGTTATCGCCGCTGCCGTAGTACTTGTCGAAGGGTTCGCCGGCCTTTGGCAGCGCCGCGAACATCCACTCGCGACTGGCCACGTAGGTCTGGCTGTTGTCCGGGGCCACGGTATTGACGCCCAGGGAATAGAACGGATGGCCTTCCGGGGTTACCAGGTACCAGCGACCGTCGCGCTTTTCGGTGCGGAAAAAGCCACTGGCCTTGAACGCCGGCCCTTTGTTCCAGCCGCCGAACGTGTCCAATGCGGATTTATCACGCGCGGCCAGCCAGCCCTGCAGTTGGGTTTGCTCCTTTGCCGCGGCCGCCTTGAGCTGTTCGTCGCTGCTGATCTTTTCCGGCCAGCGCGCGCGGGTGGACTGGCCATAGGTATCCACCAGTTCGCTGTAGGCCGCCTTCAGCACCGGCTCGCTGTCCTGCACACCAAAGCGTTCCAGCAGGATGCTTTGCGCGGCGTTGGGCTTGATCATCGACAGGGTCACCGAGACCACCTGGCTACGGTCGATCTCGCCGGCGCTGCTGGCCAGCAACACGCGCTGGCCATCCACGCTGATCGGCATCGGCGGGCCGGCCTTCATGCCCTGGCTCAACGGCGAGTTGGCTTGCAGCGGGACCAGCAAGGTCTGGGCGGGGCCGGCCGGCAGGTCGATGCGGCTGACCAGGGTCTTGCCATCGCTGCTCTGCACCTTGACGTAGAGGGTCAGCGCCCAGTCCATGGCACTCTGGATACGCAGGCTCATGGCGCCGGACTGCGACCAATCCCAGGCACCGGCCTGTGGGCTGAGCACCAGGCTCGGCTCGGCGGCCGGGTTGAAGGTGATGCGACGCAACACCTCGCCTTCGGGGGTTTGTTCGGCGTTGTATTGCGGCAGGCTGGCGTCCTGGGTCGCCACCTTGACCACATCGGCAGGCCGGACGAAGTTGAACAATGTCTGTTGCCCCGCGGGCGCGGCCATCAACGGCGCAGTGAACAGCAGGGCAAAAAGGGCGGGCAGCGTACGAATCATACGAACAAGGTTCTCCCAAACGGCCGGTAAATAGCCTGATGACATAAATCGATAGCAGTGAGATAGACCACGAAGTGGGCGAATTCGCCCACGATGGCTTAAGAAATTTCGCGCCGGAAGGGCGGCAACGCATTCAGGATCGCCTTGCCGTAGCGCTGGGTCACCAGGCGGCGGTCGAGCAAGGTGATGGTGCCCCGGTCTTCCTCGGTACGCAGCAAGCGACCGCAGGCCTGCACCAGCTTCAAGGAAGCATCCGGCACCGAGATCTCCATGAACGGGTTACCGCCCCGCGCTTCGATCCATTCGGCCAATGCGGCCTCGACCGGATCATCCGGCACCGAGAACGGGATCTTGGCGATCACCACGTGTTCGCAGTAGGCGCCGGGCAAGTCCACGCCTTCGGCGAAACTCGCCAGGCCGAACAGCACGCTGGAATCCCCGCCATCGACCCGCGCCTTGTGCTTGTTCAGGGTTTCCTGCTTGGACAGGTTGCCCTGGATAAACACCTGCTTGCGCCAGTCGCGGTCAAGGCCGTCGAACACGTCCTGCATCTGTTTGCGCGACGAGAACAACACCAGGGTGCCGCGCGAACCTTCCACCAGGGAGGGCAGGTCGCGGATGATCGCAGCGGTGTGCGCCGGCGCATCCCGTGGATCGGCCTTGAGGTCGGGCACCCGCAGCACACCAGCGTCGGCATGATGGAACGGGCTTGGCACCACCGCAGTGACGGCCTTTTTCGGCAAGCCCGCGCGCATGCGGAAGCGGTCGAAGGTGCCCAGGGCGGTCAGCGTGGCGGAGGTCACCAGGCAGCCGTACGCCACGTTCCACAGGTTGCGCCGTAGCATCTCGGCGGCGAGGATCGGGCTGGCGTTGACCTCGATATCAAACAACGCACCGCTTTCCGACAGGGTCAGCCAGCGGGCCATGGGCGGGTTGTCTTCGGGGTCTTCGACGGTAAAGGCCGTCCACAGCTCCCAGTTGCCCTGGGAACGGGACAACAGGCTGCCGAACAGCGGATACCATTCCTCGGCCTGGTTGCTGGCGATGCCGATGTTGACCTCACCGTCCATGCCTTCCTTGAGCAAGTCAGTCAGGCGGGTGAACAGGTCGGTAAGACGGGAAAAGCCTTTCTTCAGCTCGATGCCCATTTCGCGCATATGCTCGGGGATCATCCCACCGACAAAACGGTGGCGCGGGCGCTCACGGCCTTCCACATCTTCGCCGGGCTTGAAGTCGGCCACCTGTTCGCAGGCGCTGAACATGAACTGTTGCTGGGTCTTGATCTCCCGCGCCAGCTCCGGCACCTGTTCGATCAGCTTGCCCAAATCGCCGGGCAGCGGGTGCTGGGCGAGCAATTTGGTGAGATTCTTCGCGGTGGTTTCCAGCCAATCGGCGGTGGAGCGCAGGCGCGTGTAGTGGGCGAAGTGGCCGATAGCCTTGTCGGGCAGGTGATGGCCTTCGTCGAACACATAAAGGGTGTCACGCGGGTCCGGCAACACGGCACCGCCGCCCAGGGCCAGGTCGGCCAGGACCATATCGTGGTTGGTAACGATCACGTCGACCTTGCCCATGCCTTCGCGGGCCTTGTAGAAGGCGCACTGGCCAAAGTTGGGGCAATGGCGGTTGGTGCACTGGCTGTGGTCGGTGGTCAGGCGTGCCCAGTCGGCATCTTCGAGGGCGGTGGGCCAGCTGTCGCGGTCGCCGTCCCATTTATTGCCGGCCAGTTTCTCGATCATGCTGGTAAACAGCTTCTGGCTGACCTCATCCACTTCGATCTTGAAGCCTTCTTCCTCGAACAGCGACGCCGTGGCGGTTTGCGCGTGGCCTTCCTGCAGCAGCACGTCGAGCTTGGACAGGCACATGTAGCGGCCACGGCCCTTGGCCAGGGCGAAGGTGAAGTTCAGGCCGCTGTTGCGCATCAGGTCGGGCAGGTCTTTGTAGACGATCTGCTCCTGCAGGGCGACAGTGGCAGTGGCGATCACCAGGCGCTTGCCGGCGGCCTTCGCGGTCGGGATCGCAGCCAGGCTATAGGCCACGGTCTTGCCGGTACCGGTGCCGGCTTCGACGGCCACGACGGCGGGCTCACCTTCGCGGCGGCCTTCGTCATCGGTGTCGATATCCCCGAGGACCTTGGCCACTTCGGCGATCATCAGGCGTTGGCCGTAGCGCGGTTTCAAGCTCTTGGCTTCGAGAAAACGCGTGTAGGCGCCCTGGATCGTGGTTTTGAGTTCAGTGCTGATCATGGATAGTCGGGCGCAAAAAACGCTGGATAAATTTTCAGTGGTTCGGATCGGCAGCTATCATACCCCGCTAATTAATCCCGCGCAGAACGGAGTACCACAATGACCGCGTTTAGCCTCGTTTACACCCTGCATGTATTGGCCGCCCTGATCTGGGTCGGCGGCATGTTTTTCGCCTGGATGATCCTGCGCCCCGCCGCTATGGCGGCCCTTGAGGGCCCTGCCCGACTCAAGCTGTGGGCCAATGTGTTTCAACGTTTTTTCGTGTGGGTATGGGTGGCAGTGCTGGTTTTGCCGATCAGCGGCGTCGGCCTGCTGCACCTACGGTTCAGCGGGTTTGAAAGCGCACCGCGCTATGTGCAGGTGATGATGGGTTTGTATCTGGTGATGACGGCGTTGTTTATCCGCATCCAGGCGCTGAAGTTTCCGCAGCTGAAGGCGGCGGTGACGGCTGAGGATTGGCCGGCGGGTGCGGCTGCACTGGGGCAGATTCGCAAGCTGGTGGGGATCAACCTGATCGTGGGGTTGGTGGTGGTGGCGATTGCATCGGCTCGGCCGATGTTTTGAGTACAGCCACAAGCTGCAAGCTGCAAGCTTGCAGCTCTTTAGAACTTAGAGCCGCTGAATAGTCACGGTACCCGCAGGCCCAGCTGGCCCCGGCTGCCCTTCCAACCCTGGGCGGCCCTTCTCGCCACCATCGGCGCGGTACACCAGGCAGCCTTTGGACTCCCCGCCTTTGCCCGGCTTGCCGGCCGTACCGGCCAAACCGCCAGCACCGCCATCCACCCAGACCTTGATGTGTTCCGCCGGGAAGTCCTTCGGCAATTCCACGCGAACCTGTGCACCCGCCCCACCCGGCAGGCCATCGCCGCCGTTATCGCCATTGAAACCGCGCCCCGCCGAGCCCCAGGTACACCCAGGATCCACGCCATTGGCGCCATCCAGCCCGGCATACCCTTGGGCACCGGCGCCGCCACGGGCATCCACCGAGAGTTCTTCAGCCGTCAGCGCGTTGATGCGCAAGGTCAGGTCACGCCCGGCCTTGGCCGGTTTTTCATGGGTACCGGGGGCACCGCGCGAGGTGATCTGGCTGCCATGCTCAAGGTGCGCATGCCGCACCTGCAATTGCAGCGCGGTATTGCCAGGAACAATCGCGATGCGTGCGTCGCGGCCCAGGTGCAGTTCATCCACCGTGACCTGGCTGATGGTGGCCGGAATCAGCAACGTGCCGTAGTCCGCCACGTCCAGGCGCTCCAGTTGCAACACACTGGTGCTGGAGGGAAGGCGCATCAATGAGTTCGTTTCGACACTGACGCTCTGGGCCAGGGCAACGGGGCTGACCAACAGGGCCAACAGAAAAACCTTACGCATCATGGGGCTCCTGAGTGTTTTCAAATTTTTCTTTGGACGCACAGTAACGACTTCTACAGGCGATTTGCCAGTGAAGGTTCAAAAAACTTGAGAGAGCGGTTCAAGCGAGGGTGGCCGGCAATGCCCCTGTGGATCCCACAGGGGCAAGGGCTGTCAGCGGTTGATCTGGATTTCCGTACGGCGGTTCAGGGCGCGGCCTTCAGCGGTCTTGTTGTCGGCGACCGGATGGCTTTCGCCCGCCCCGGTGACAGACACAAAGGCACTGCGGGGCACCCCGGCGCCGATCAGGTAATCGGTGACCGAATGGGCACGTTTTTCCGAGAGTTTCTGGTTGTAGGCGTCTTTACCGACGCTGTCGGTGTGACCACTGACCCGTAGCTGGGCGCTCGGGGCTTCCTGTTTCAGGCGCGTGGCAATGGTGTCGAGTTTGGTTTTATCCGCTGCCGTCAACTTGGCCGAGTCGAACTGGAAGTGCACATCGCGGATCACGATGGTTTCTTCCTTGACCACGACCACCTCCTCGACCACCGCCGCTGGCGGCGCCGGAGGGCAACCATTGGCGTCGACCTGCACACCTTTCGGGGTGCCCGGGCACTTGTCGCGGCTGTCCGGCACGCCATCGCCATCTTCGTCGCCATCGCCGTGCACCCAGCAATAGGCGCCGGCCATACCGCCGACCAGCAACGCGCCATAGCCTGCGTAGGCCGAGCTTTCAGTCGCACCGATCGCCGCACCGGTCACACCGCCAACAGCGGCACAGGTAGGCCAATCGGTTTTTTGCAAGCCTGCGCAACCTGTCAATACTCCGGTTAGCAGAACCAAGGGTAGAGCTGTCCGCATGATGCTCATCTGACTTTCTCCTGAGGGGATCGGCGGGGGCCGATGGGTGGAGTAAAGACCGCTCTTTTCAACTGCGCCACTACGCCAAGCCCCCGTATTCATTGGGGATCGCCGCCCACGTAGGACTTTTCGCAGCCACCCGCTCTAGGCCCGCACGCTCAGCCGCGCTAGTCTCTATGGTCCTGATGTGAGGATCTCTGATGACCGCTGGTATTTCTGCCCGTACTCCCCAGCAAGCGCTGGCCGCCTTGCTCGATCTGCACCAGCCCAAACGCCTGTTGCTGTTGGGTGCCAGCCAGTTCCCGGCGCTGGACGCCTTTAAGGACGCGCACCCTGACACCCAGGTGTTCTGCGCCGCGCCAGGGCCATTGCCGCAAGCGCTGGCGGCCCAGCGTTTTGACCTGGCGCTGGTGGTCGATTGCCTCGAGTACCTGCCAAAACCCCAAGGCCTGACCTTGCTCGGCGGCATCCGCAACCTCAACGCCAGCCGCATTGCGGTGCTGGTGGACCTGGGCGCCTGCGGCTGGAAGGAAACCGACTTTTTCTCCCTGGCCCTCCAGGCCGGCGAGCGTTTCCAGCGCGACGAGCAGGTGCTGACGCTGTTTACCTACGATCTGCTTGACTATAAACAGGTGCCGGACTGGCTCAACGCCCGTTTCTGGGCCAACCCGGAAAACTTCGGAAAGTATTGGTGGTAACCCGATGAGTACATCCATTTGCCCCTGCGGCAGTGGCAACCTGCTGGATGCCTGCTGCGGTCATTATCACGCCGGGCACCCGGCCCCCTGCGCCAGCGCCCTGATGCGTTCACGCTACAGCGCCTATGTGCTGGGCCTGGTGGATTATCTGGTCGCAACCACGTTGCCCGCGCAACAGGCCGGCCTGGACCGTGAGGCCATCGCCGCCTGGAGCGCCCAGAGCACCTGGCTCGGCCTGGAAGTTGAAAGTTCCGAGGTGTTCGGCGGCCAGCCGGAACACGCCTTCGTGACCTTCACCGCACGCTGGCATGACAGCACTGGCGAACATAGCCACCGCGAGCAGTCTTCTTTCGTACAGAATGAAGGGCGCTGGTACTTCATCGACCCCACGGTGGAAGTGAAAACCGGACGCAACGATGCGTGCCTTTGCGGCAGTGGGCAAAAATTCAAGAAGTGTTGTTCCAGCTATCTCTAACCACCACAGGACTCACGCCATGCTTCGGATCTGCAGCTTGATGCTGGCGTTAACCTTCGGCATGACCGGTTGCGCCTCCTGGTTCGAAGACGATTCGCCCCCGCCGCACGTTTCCCTGGTGAAAGTCGAAGTGGTGCGGGCCAAGCTGCTGGAGCAGAAATTCAAGCTGTACTTTCGCGTGGATAACCGCGACGACTCGGACCTGACCGTGCGTGGGCTGATCTACAAGGTCACCCTGGATGATTTTGTGCTCACCGAAGGCGAGTCCAATGAATGGCTGACGGTACCGCCCAAGGGCCATGCATTTTTCAAGGTGTCGGTGCGCACCAACCTCTGGCCGCAGATCCGCGATGTGGTGCAGATGCTGAAAAAACCCGACCAGCCTGTGCCGTATCGTCTGGAGGGTGAACTGAAAACCGGATTATTCATCGGTTATGACGTGCAGGTGAACCACAATGGCGAGATAATCCCCGGCGATTTTATTCCGGAGCGACATCGATGACTCAGCAACCCCATGTCCATGGTCCTGACTGCAACCACGATCACGATCACCATGATCACGACCACGGCCATGTCCACGGCCCGAACTGCGGCCACGCTCACCAGGAGCCGGTGCGCAATGCATTGAAGGACGTTGGTCGCAACGATCCTTGCCCGTGCGGCAGTGAGAAAAAATTCAAGAAGTGCCACGGGGCGTAAATCGCTCTGAAGGCCCCTGTGTGAGGGAGTTCGCTCCCTTCCACAGCTGCATCGCATTCCAAATCGAAAGCGTCTAAGGGTAGGCGCAAATGTTTGATTGAATTTTCCCCCTCCCACCTTTACCTATACCTACAGGCATTCGCTCAAGCATCACCACTTTTGGAGAGCTTCATGATCGACCTGTATTACTGGACCACCCCCAACGGTCACAAAGTATCGCTGTTCCTGGAAGAAGCCGGCCTGCCCTACAAAGTGCACCCGATCAACATTGGCCAGGGCGACCAGTTCAAGCCAGACTTCCTGAAGATTGCCCCCAACAACCGCATCCCGGCCATCGTCGATCAGAACCCGAGCGACGGCGGCGCGCCGATTTCGCTGTTTGAATCCGGCGCGATCCTACTGTACCTCGCGGAAAAAACCGGCCAGTTCATTCCAAAAAACCTGCGCAGTCGCCAGGAAGCGCTGCAATGGTTGTTCTGGCAAATGGGCGGTCTCGGGCCGATGGCGGGCCAGAACCATCATTTCAGCCAGTTTGCCCCGGAGAAAATCCCCTACGCGATCAAGCGCTACGTAGATGAAACCGCACGCCTATACAGTGTGCTGGACCGCCGTTTGGCGGACCGTGCGTTCGTGGCGGGTGAGGACTACAGCATTGCCGATATGGCGATCTATCCGTGGATCGTTTCCCACAAGTGGCAGAGCCAGAGCCTGGAAGATTTCCCACACGTTCAGCGCTGGTTCAATAGCATCAAGGAACGGCCAGCGACGGTTCGGGCGTATGAATTAGTCCAAAAGGTCAATCCGCCTAAATCCTGACCTGAAGTCGTACGCGGTCAACAGGTGGGAGGGGCGATGCGACTCAAGATCTAACGGTTTACCCAAACTCCTGCTTGCGTCGTTTCACCGCGCTCACTAACGTAGCGCCTTCACTGACGCTACCCCCCGCAGGAGCTTTGCCATGGCCTCGCCAGCCCTCTCACATTTTCTTCCCCGGTTCGGCGTTGCCGCGGCAGTGGCCAGTGCATTAAGCCTGGCCGGTTGCCAGCTCCAGAGCACCCAGGACACCCTGCCGCCAGTGGCCGGCGTGCAGCCGATCAAGGGCCTCGCACAGAATGTTTCGATACGCCGCAACGCCCAAGGCATGCCGCTGATCGAAAGCAATACCTTCCACGACGCACTGTTCAGCCTGGGTTATGTGCACGCCAGTGACCGCATCACCCAGATGGTCACCCTGCGCCTGCTGGCCCAGGGCCGCCTGGCTGAAATGTCCGGCCCTGAGGTGCTGGATGTGGACCGCTTCATGCGCGCGGTCAACCTGAAGAAAAGCGCCGGCGAGCTGTATAACGCCTCGTCGCCGCGCCTCAAGCGCTTCTTTGAAGTGTATGCCCGTGGCGTCAACGCCTACCTGTTCCGCTACCGCGACAAGCTGCCGCCGGATCTGGCCCAGACCGGCTACAAGCCTGAGTACTGGAAGCCGGAGGATTCGGCGCTGCTGTTCTGCCTGCTGAATTTCAGCGAGTCGGCCAACCTGCAGGAAGAGCTGGCGTCGTTGCTGCTGGCGCAAAAGGTCGGCGTGGACAAACTCGCCTGGCTGACACCGAGTGCGCCGGATGAGCCGATCCCCCTGGCCGAAGCCGAGAAACTCAAGGGCGTGAACCTCAGCCAGATCACCGGCCTGGCCGGGCTGGACACGGTCAGCCAGCAATTGAGCAGCCTCAACTCGCTGGCGGTTACCACGTCGAGCAACTGGGCCATCGGCCCGCAACGCAGTCGCAGCGGCAAGAGCCTGCTGGCAGGCGACCTCGCCGCCCAGCCGCAAGCACCGTCGCCGTGGAACTACGTGCAGATTCGCGCACCGAAATACCAGGCCGTCGGCGCCTCGATTGCCGGCCTGCCGACCCTGTTGTCCGGTTTCAACGGCAACGTGGCGTGGAGCATAAGCACGGTCAAGGGCGATACCCAGGACCTGTTCCTGGAGAAGGTCAAACGCCAGGGCAGCGCGCTGTACTACGAGAACAACGGAAAATGGCTGCCGGCAGCGGTGCGTAATGAAACCTTCTTCGTCAAGGGTCAACGCTCGATTCGCGAAGTGGTGTACGAAACCCGCCACGGCGCCCTGCTCAACAGCAGCCAGGCCCTGACCAGCGGTTTTGGCCTGGCCCTGCAAACCGCCGACTTCAAGGATGACAAGAGCCTCGACGCGTTCTTCGACCTGTCCCGCGCGCAAAACGCCGGCAAGGCCTCGGACGCAACCCGGAACATTCGCGCCATTGCCTTGAACATGGTCTTCGCCGACGCGGGCAGCATTGGCTGGCAGGTCACCGGCCGCTTCCCCAACCGCCGCGAAGGCGAAGGCCTGCTGCCCTCGCCCGGCTGGGATACGCGCTTTGACTGGGACGGTTACGCCGACGCGATGCTGCACCCCTATGACCAGGACCCGGCCCAAGGCTGGATCGGCACCGCCAACCAACGCACCGCGCCGCGCGGCTACGGCATGCAGTTGTCCAATTCCTGGGATGCGCCGGAGCGCAGCGAGCGCCTGGCGCAACTGGCCAATGCGGGCAAGCACGACAGCCGCAGCATGATCGCCATGCAATACGACCAGACCACCACCTTTGCCGCCAAGCTCAAGACCATGTTCCAGGCGCCGGGTATGGCCCAGCCATTGAAGCAGGCGATTGATGCGTTGCCGGCGGCCGACCAGGCCAAGGCACGGGAAGCACTGACGCGCCTGATGGCCTTCGACGGCCGCCTGGTGTCGACGTCCGCCGACGCGGCGCTCTACGAACTGTTTCTGCAGGAAAGCACCCGGCAGATATTCCTCGACGAACTGGGGCCGGAAAACAGCGCCAGTTGGAAAGCCTTTGTCAGCAACGCCAACCTGTCCTATGCCGCCCAGGCCGACCACCTGCTGGGCCGCGAAGACAGCCCGTTCTGGGACGACGTGCGCACCGCGCAGAAAGAAGACAAACCCGCCATCCTCGCCCGCAGCCTGGCCGCCGCGATCAGCGCTGGCGAGAGCCAACTGGGTGCTGACCACAAGACCTGGCAGTGGGGCAAGCTGCACAGCACCACCTGGAAAAACACCAGTGGCCAAGTGATTCGCGGCCCACTGGCGTCCGGTGGCGACCACAACACCTTGAACCCGGCACCGTACAGCTGGGGCCAGGACTTCAACACCACCCAGGTGCCGGCGCTGCGCATGATCGTCGACTTCGGCCAGGTGGAACCGATGATGGGCCAGGGCGGCATCGGCCAATCCGGCAACCCGGCCAGCCCGAACTACGCCAATGGCATCGACCCGTCGCTCAAGGCGCAATACCTGAGCTTCCCGATGCAGCCGCAGAACTTCGAGAAGGTGTATGGGAAGGCCAGGTTGACCCTGACCCCAGGCAAGTGACCTGACTTCCACCTGCTGAAACCGGATCCAAATGTGGGAGGGGGCTTGGTCAGTTAAGCGTGCATCGCCTCCTGTAGGAGCGAGCTTGCTCGCGAAAAACGTCAACGATAACGCGTGCTTCCTGAATGAACGCGGCGCCTGTGAGTTTTTCGCGAGCAAGCTCGCTCCTACAAAAAGCCATAACTAGGGCTTGCCCCGTCCCACATTTGGCCCACATGCATTCAGATAGAACTTCTGCGCTCGCCCCCGCCTCATACCTGATAAGCCCATCGCCCCGGTCAGCCCATGGACCTTGTCATCGCCCGGCCCGAAGGCCTCTACTGCCCCGCCGGAGATTTCTACATCGATCCTTGGCGCCCAGTGGAACGCTCCGTCATCACCCACGCCCACGGCGACCACGCCCGCACGGGCAATCAACACTATTTGGCTGCCGCCCCTAGCGAAGGCATCCTGCGCTCGCGCCTGGGCCAGGACATCAACCTGCAAACCCTGGCCTATGGCGAAAAACTCGTCCACCACGGCGTGACCCTGAGCTTCCACCCAGCCGGGCATGTACTCGGCTCGGCCCAGGTGCGCCTGGAGTACCAGGGCGAAGTCTGGGTGGCGTCCGGCGACTACAAAGTGGAACCGGACGGCACCTGCGCGCCCTTCGAACCGGTGCGTTGCCATACCTTTATCACCGAATCCACCTTTGGCCTGCCGATCTACCGTTGGCAGCCCCAGGCGCAGATCTTCGCCGGGATCAACGACTGGTGGAGGGGCAATATTGCCGCCGGCAAAGCCAGTGTGTTGTTCTGTTATTCCTTCGGCAAAGCCCAGCGCATCCTGCATGGTATCGACGCCAGCATCGGGCCGATCCTCAGCCATGGCGCGGTCGAGCCGCTGAACCGGGTTTATCGCGAGGCCGGCATTTATATCCCCGAAACCCTCTACGCCGGCGATTTCAAAAAGACCGACCCATTGCTGCGCCAGGCCCTGATCATCGCGCCGCCGTCCGCCGGTGGCAGCAGTTGGATCAAGCGCTTCGGCGACTACAGCGATGCCTTCGCCAGCGGCTGGATGCGCCTGCGCGGTACGCGGCGGCGACGCGGAGTGGACCGGGGCTTTGTGCTGTCGGATCATGCGGACTGGCCCGGGCTGCTGTGGGCGATCGAACAAACCGGCGCCGAACGGGTGATGGTCACCCACGGCTCCGTCGGCGTATTGGTACGCCACCTGCGGGAAAAAGGCCTGGATGCCCAGGGCTTCACCACCGAATACGGTGATGACGAAGAGGAGGCCACGGCATGAAAGCCTTCGCCGAGCTGTACGCCAACCTCGACGCCACCACCTCCAGCAATGCCAAGCTCGCGGCCCTGCAAGCCTACTTCCTGCAAGCGCCGCCTGAAGACGCTGCGTGGGCGGTGTATTTCCTGTCCGGCGGACGACCGCGGCAATTGGTACCGACGCGTCTGCTGCGGGACATGGCCACCGAAGCATCCGGCATCGAGCCGTGGCTGTTCGAAGAGAGCTACCAATCGGTAGGCGACCTGGCCGAGACGATTTCCCTGCTCCTGCCGGAATCCACCTACACCTCCGAGGACGGTCTCGCCGTATGGCTGGAAGAAAAACTCCTGCCGCTGCGTGGCCTGTCGCCCCTGGACCTGGCCGAACGGTTACCGGCGTTATGGGCGCAACTGGACCAGCCGAGTCTGATGGTGTGCGTCAAGTTGATCACCGGCAGCTTTCGCGTCGGCGTATCCAAACTGCTGGTCACCCGCGCCCTCGCCGCCATGGCCGACCTCGACAGCAAGCGCGTTGCACAGCGGCTGGTGGGCTACACCGATCTGTCCAACCGTCCGACAGCCGAGGGATACCTCAAGCTGATCGCTGCCGAATCATCCGACGAGCATGCACAACGGGGCGGACAGCCCTATCCGTTTTTTCTCGCCCACGGGTTGTCGCAGCCGGTGGAGCAGTTCGACACGTTGCTCGGCTCTCCCGCCGACTGGCAGGTGGAATGGAAGTGGGACGGCATTCGCGCGCAACTGGTTAAGCGTGAAGGCCGCCTGTGGATCTGGTCGCGGGGCGAAGAGCTGGTGACCGAGCGTTTCCCCGAACTGCACAGCCTGGTCAGTGGCCTGCCCGATGGCACGGTGATCGATGGCGAGATCGTCGTCTGGAAAGACGCGGTGCAACCCTTTGCCCTGCTGCAGCAGCGGATCGGCCGCAAGACCCTGAGCAAAAAAGTGCTCGACGATGCACCGGTCGCCGTCCTCGCCTATGACCTGCTGGAACACCAGGGCGACGACTGGCGCAACCACACCCAGGCCGAACGCCGCGCCCAGCTCGAACAGTTGATCACCCAGTGCAACCAACCGGTGCTGCTGCCCTCGCCACTGCTGACGGCCGCGACCTGGCAGGCCTTGGCCGAGCAACGTGAAGCGTCTCGCAGCCTCGGCGTGGAAGGCATGATGCTCAAGGATCGCCAGGGCCTCTACGGCGTGGGCCGCACCAAGGACATGGGCCTGTGGTGGAAGTGGAAAGTCGACCCCTTCAGTGTCGATGCGGTGTTGATCTACGCCCAACGCGGCCATGGCCGGCGCGCCAGCCTCTACAGCGACTACACCTTTGCCGTATGGGATGGCCCGCCCGGCAGTGAACGCACGCTGGTGCCCTTCGCCAAGGCCTATTCAGGGCTGACCGACGAAGAAATGCGCAAGGTCGACGCCATCGTGCGCAAGACCACCGTGGAGAAGTTCGGCCCGGTCAGCAGCGTGACGCCCAGCATGGTGTTCGAGCTGGGGTTTGAAGGCATTGCCCTGTCCAAGCGGCACAAGAGCGGGATTGCGGTGCGCTTTCCGCGGATGTTGCGTTGGCGCCAGGACAAGGCGGTGGATGAGGCGGATAACCTTGCCACCCTGCAGGACTTACTGGCCTGACCCAGAACACCGCCCCTCCACAATGGATCTCCAAATGTTCCGAAATAGTGCGTTCGATTTTCAATGCCCATTTTCGTGCATCTCCTACACTCATGACTCCCTTGTCCCACCTTTTAAAACGCTCATTCGGAACTATGGTGCAGAAATTGCTACTCGTGATCCGTCTGACACCGTTCAGTAACAGTCCTAAAACGCGCCACAAGCGCTTATCTTGGTTTCCAGGGATTAAATAATGAAAAAAGCATTGCTGACCCTTTCTGCACTGGCTCTGTGCATGGCCGCCGGTACCGCGTTGGCCAAGGAATACAAGGAACTGCGTTTTGGTGTCGATCCGTCCTACGCGCCGTTCGAATCCAAGGCGGCCGATGGCAGCCTGGTAGGCTTCGATATCGACCTGGGCAATGCGATCTGCGCCGAACTGAAAGTGAAGTGCAAGTGGGTCGAGAGTGACTTTGACGGCATGATTCCAGGCCTCAAAGCCAACAAGTTCGACGGAGTGATTTCGTCCATGACCGTGACCCCGGTGCGCGAGAAAGCCATCGACTTCTCCAGCGAACTATTCTCCGGCCCGACCTCGCTGGTGTTCAAGAAAGGCGCGGGGTACTCGACGCCAGAGTCCCTCAAGGGCAAATCCGTGGGCTACGAGCAAGGCACCATCCAGGAAGCCTACGCCAAGGCGGTACTGGATAAAGCCGGCGTGACCACCAAGGCATACGCCAACCAGGACCAGGTTTACGCCGACCTGACTTCCGGTCGTCTCGACGCTTCGGTGCAGGACATGCTGCAAGCCGAACTGGGCTTCTTGAAGTCCCCGGCCGGTGCCGGCTATGAAGTCAGCGCCGCCATCGATGACCCATTGCTGCCATCGAAAACCGCCGTCGGTATCAAAAAAGGTAACACTGAACTGAAGGCCCTTTTGGATAAAGGTATCAAAGCGTTACACGATGATGGCACCTACGCCACCATCCAGAAGAAACACTTTGGCGATCTGAACCTGTACAGCGGCAAATAATGCCTGGGGCGCCCCTCCTATGGAGGGGCGCTTTTTTATCGCCATAGGTCCTGATTTATGTTCGAAGAACTGTTGCAAACCCTCGGGCTGAGCGCACTCAGCCTGAAGGGTTTCGGCCCGTTGTTGCTGCAAGGCACCTGGATGACCATCAAGTTGTCGGTGCTGTCCCTGGCTGTCAGCGTATTGCTGGGCCTGCTTGGCGCCAGCGCCAAGCTTTCCAGCCTGCCCTTCCTGCGTATCCCCGCCCAGCTCTACACCACACTGATTCGCGGTGTACCCGACCTGGTGCTGATGCTGCTGATTTTCTACAGCCTGCAAACCTGGCTCACCGGCCTGACCGACTTCATGGAATGGGAATACATCGAGATCGACCCATTCAGCGCCGGGGTGATCACCCTGGGCTTTATCTACGGTGCTTATTTCACCGAGACGTTTCGCGGCGCGATCCTCGCCGTCCCCCGTGGCCAGCTGGAAGCCGCCACGGCCTATGGCCTCAAGCGCGGGCAACGCTTTCGCTACGTGACCTTCCCGCAGATGATGCGCTTTGCCCTGCCGGGTATCGGCAACAACTGGATGGTGATGCTCAAGGCCACGGCCCTGGTGTCGATCATCGGCCTGGCGGACCTGGTCAAGGCCGCCCAGGATGCCGGCAAAAGCACCTACCAACTGTTCTACTTCTTGGTACTCGCCGCGCTGATCTACCTGTTGATCACCAGCGCGTCCAACTTCGTCCTGCGTCGTCTTGAACGTCGCTACTCCGCAGGCTCACGGGAGGCGGTGCGATGATCGAACTCTTGCAGGAATACTGGCGCCCCTTCCTCTATAGCGACGGCCAGCACATCACCGGCCTGGCCATGACCCTGTGGTTGCTCAGCGCCGCCCTGGTCATCGGCTTTGTGGTGTCGATCCCGCTGTCCATCGCCCGTGTATCGCGCAACCCGCTGGTACGCTGGCCGGTGCAGTTCTACACCTACCTGTTTCGTGGCACGCCGCTCTATATCCAGTTGCTGATCTGCTATACCGGCATCTACAGCATCGCCGCCGTACGCGAACAACCGCTGCTGGATGCGTTCTTTCGCGATGCCATGAACTGCACGATCCTGGCCTTCGCCCTCAACACCTGCGCCTACACCACGGAGATTTTCGCCGGGGCCATCCGCAGCATGGCCCACGGCGAAGTCGAGGCGGCCAAGGCCTACGGTTTAAGCGGCTGGAAGCTGTACGCCTACGTGATCATGCCCTCGGCGTTGCGCCGCTCGTTGCCCTACTACAGCAACGAAGTGATCTTGATGCTGCACTCGACCACGGTAGCGTTTACCGCGACGATCCCGGACATCCTCAAGGTGGCGCGGGACGCCAACTCGGCCACGTTCATGACGTTCCAATCATTCGGTATCGCCGCGCTGATCTACCTGACCGTGACCTTCGCCCTGGTCGGTCTGTTTCGTCTGGCGGAGCGCCGCTGGCTGGCGTTTCTCGGACCAAGCCATTAAGGAGCCTTCATGCGTCATCAGGTACACGATCTGATCGCACCGGTGCCAGGCACGGCGCGGCAGATTCACAGTTTCCACTTCGGCCCCGAACATGCCAAAGGCAAGGTCTATATCCAGTCATCGCTGCATGCCGATGAACTGCCGGGCATGCTGGTGGCCTGGCACCTGAAAGTGCGCCTGGCCGAGCTGGCGGCAGCCGGGCGGTTACTGAGCGAGATCGTGCTGGTGCCCATCGCCAATCCGGCAGGCCTGGAACAGGTGTTGATGGACACCCCGCTGGGCCGCTACGAGTTGGAAAGCGGGCAGAACTTCAATCGCCTGTTTGTCGACCTCAGCGATACCGTCGGCGATCAGGTCGAGGGCTCGCTCGGCGATAACCCGCAACAAAACGTCGAACTGATCCGCGCCGCCTTGAGCGCTGCCCTGGCCGTGCAAATCGCCGAGACCCAGTTGCACTCCCAACGCCTGGTGTTGCAACGCCTGGCCTGCGATGCCGACATGGTGCTGGACCTGCATTGCGACTTCGAAGCCGTGGCGCACCTGTACACCACGCCCGAAGCCTGGCCGCAGGTGGAGCCGCTGGCACGCTATATCGGCTCGGAGGCCAACCTGCTGGCTACCGACTCCGGCGGGCAGTCCTTCGATGAGTGTTTCACCCTGGTGTGGTGGCAGTTGCAGCAACGCTTTGGCGCGCGCTTCCCGATCCCCATGGGCAGTTTTTCGGTGACCGTCGAACTGCGTGGCCAGGGCGACGTCAACCATGGGTTGGCCGCCCTCGACTGCCAGGCAATCATCGACTACCTGATTCACTTCGGCGCGATTGCCGGCGACGCCGCACCGCTGCCCGAGCTGCCCTNCCCCGCCACGCCGCTGGCGGGCGTCGAACCCGTGGCAACGCCGGTGGGCGGCCTGCTGGTGTTCAGCGCCCTGCCCGGTGAATACCTGGAAGCCGGGCAACTGATCGCCGAAATCATCGACCCCATTACCGACCGCGTAACGCCCGTGCACTGCCAGAAGGCCGGCCTGCTTTACGCCCGTTCGCTGCGCCGCATGGCCACTGCCGGGATGGTCGTCGGCCATGTCGCAGGCACCGAGGCCTACCGCAGCGGCTACCTACTTTCGCCTTGAGGATGCACGCCCCATGTACAAATTGACCGTTGAAGGCCTGCATAAAAGCTATGGCGACAATGAGGTGCTCAAAGGTGTCTCGCTCAAGGCCAGGACCGGTGATGTGATCAGCCTGATCGGCGCCAGCGGCTCGGGCAAAAGCACCTTTTTGCGTTGCATCAACTTCCTGGAAACCCCCAACGACGGCGCCATGACCCTCGACGGCCAGCCGATCCGCATGGTCAGCGACCGCCACGGCATGCGCGTGGCCGACGATGCCGAACTGCAACGCCTGCGCACACGACTGGCGATGGTGTTCCAGCATTTCAACCTGTGGAGCCATATGAGCGTGCTGGAAAACATCACCATGGCCCCGCGCCGGGTGCTGGGTTGCAGCAAAAAGGACGCCGAAGACCGCGCCCGTCGCTACCTGGACAAGGTGGGTTTACCGGCACGGGTAGCGGACCAATACCCGGCGTTCCTGTCCGGTGGCCAGCAACAACGGGTGGCCATCGCCCGCGCCCTGGCCATGGAGCCGGAAGTGATGCTGTTCGACGAACCCACCTCGGCCCTCGACCCGGAGTTGGTGGGTGAAGTGTTGAAGGTCATCCAGGGCCTGGCCGAGGAAGGCCGCACCATGATCATGGTGACCCACGAAATGAGCTTTGCACGCAAGGTATCCAGCCAGGTGCTGTTCCTGCACAAGGGCCTGGTGGAAGAGCAAGGCGCGCCGGAGGATGTGCTGGGCAATCCGAAGAGCGAGCGCCTGCAACAGTTCCTGAGCGGCAATTTGAAGTAAACCTTTGCAACGCCTGGAGGGTCTGTGAAATAGACCCTCCAGAGCATTCGCCGCCCCATGGCAAAACCCCTCGACTTCGCCAAAACGTGGTTTGCCGCCAAAGGCTGGAAGCCGTTCGCCTTCCAGAAAGACGTATGGACGGCGGTCAAGGACGGCCGCTCGGGCTTGCTGCATGCCAGCACCGGCGCCGGCAAAACCTACGCCCTGTGGTTTGCCGCCCTCAATCGTTTCGCGATCACCCGCCCGCCCGCCACCGGTAAACGCAAACCGCCGGCTGAGCCACTGACCGTGCTGTGGATCACGCCCATGCGCGCGTTGGCCGCCGACACCGCACGCGCCCTCGAAGCGCCGCTCGAGGCCTTGCAGATTCCCTGGAGCGTGGGCCTGCGCACCGGCGATACCAGCAGCAGCGAGCGTGCCCGGCAAACCCGACGCCAGCCCACCGCGCTGGTCACCACCCCGGAAAGCCTGACCCTGATGCTCGCCCGCGCCGACAGCGAAACGAGCCTGGCGCACCTGCGCATGGTGGTGGTGGATGAATGGCATGAGCTGATCGGCAACAAGCGCGGCGTGCAGTTGCAACTGGCGTTGGCGCGGCTGCGGCGCTGGCATCCTGAACTGATGGTCTGGGGCATTTCGGCCACCCTCGGTAACCAGTCCCACGCCTTGGAAGTGCTGATCCCACAAGGGGACGGGATTAATGTGCAGGGACAAACGGTCAAGCAGTTGCACGTCGACACCTTGCTGCCGCCCATCGCCGAGCGGTTTCCGTGGGCCGGGCATATCGGCTTGAAGATGCTGCCGCAGGTGGTCGCCGAGGTCGACGCCAGCAGCAGTTGCCTGGTGTTTACCAACACGCGGGCGCAGTCGGAAATCTGGTATCAGGCGCTGCTCGAGGCCCGACCGGATTGGGCCGGGGTGATTGCCCTGCACCATGGTTCTCTGTCCCGCGAGACCCGCGACTGGGTGGAGCGGGCGTTGAAAGACGGTCAGCTCAAGGCGGTGGTGTGCACATCCAGCCTGGACCTGGGGGTGGATTTCTTGCCGGTGGAGCGCGTGCTGCAAATCGGCTCGGCCAAAGGCGTGGCGCGCCTGATGCAACGCGCCGGCCGCTCCGGCCATGCACCCGGACGGCCGTCGCGGGTGACCCTGGTGCCGACCCACAGCCTGGAACTGGTGGAAGCCGCTGCGGCCCAGGACGCCATTGCAGCGCGGCGTATCGAAGCCCGCGAATCGCCCCACAAGCCGTTGGATGTGCTCGTACAACATTTGGTGAGCATGGCCCTCGGCGGTGGCTTTACGCCGCAGGCGCTGCTGGCGGAGGTCCGTGGCGCCTGGGCCTATCGTGACCTCACCGAGGCCGATTGGGCCTGGGCCCTGGGCTTTGTACGGCATGGCGGCTTATCGCTGACCGCTTACCCGGATTACCGCCGCGTGGAGCCGGACGCGCACGGCATTTGGCGCGTCCCCGATGCCCGGCTTGCGCGTCGCCATCGCATGAGCGTGGGCACCATTGTCAGCGACGCCAGCATCCAGCTGAAATTCTGGAGCAAGGGCGGCGGTGGCAAGAACCTGGGCAGTGTTGAAGAAGGCTTTATTGCACGCCTCAAGCCGGGTGATGGCTTCTTGTTTGCCGGGCGCCTGCTGGAATTGGTGCGGGTGGAAAACATGACCGCCTATGTGCGCCGTAGCAGCGCCAAAAAAGCTGCAGTACCGCGCTGGAATGGCGGGCGCATGCCCCTTTCCAATGAGCTGGCCCAAGCCGTGGTGGAGCGCTTCGATGCGGCCGCGCACGGGGTCTACGAGGGGCCGGAAATGCGGGCTGTGCAAACCCTGCTGCAGACACAGTTGCGCTGGTCCGGCCTGCCGACGCGCGAGCACTTGCTGGCCGAAGCCTTGAAATCGCGGGAGGGCTGGCACCTGTTCCTCTACCCGTTTGCCGGCCGCCAGGTGCACCTGGGACTGGCGAGTCTGCTGGCGTGGCGGGTCAGCCAGCAGCAGCCTGTGACCTTCTCGATTGCCGTCAACGATTACGGCTTGGAGTTGCTCAGCGCCACCGAGGTGGATTGGCCACGCTTACTGAATGGGGCGCTGCTGCGCCCGAAGCAGTTGCTGGCAGACGTGGCAGCCAGCCTGAACGCCGGGGAACTCGCCCTGCGCCGCTTTCGCGAGATTGCGCGTATCGCCGGACTGGTGTTTGCCGGTTACCCCGGCGCGCCGAAAAGCACGCGCCAGGTGCAGGCATCCAGCGGGTTGTTCTTTGAAGTGTTCAAGCAATATGACCCGCAAAACCTGTTGCTGGCCCAGGCGGGGGAAGAAGTCCTGCGTGATGAATTAGATATTCGTCGGCTGGAAGAGACCTTGCTTCGCCTCTCGGCGCTGACACTGGACGTGCATATGATCGAACGTCCTACGCCCCTGGCCTTCCCACTGCTGGTGGAACGGATGCGCGAAAGCATGAGTTCGGAAAAACTCTCCGAGCGCATTGCGCGGATGGTCAAGGACTTGGAAAAAGTCGCCGATAACGGCAAACGCTGATGGTGTGCTCAGTGACGCTGGAGAGCGAAGAGCTGTGGCTGTTGGCGGATAAGGCGCTCTACTGGCCCGCGCGCCAGTGCCTGCTGATCGCCGATGCACACTTTGGCAAGGCATCGGCCTATCGCAGCCTGGGCCAGCCGGTACCGCAAGGCACCACCACCGAAAACCTGCAGCGCCTGGATCGGCTGTTGGCGGCCGTACCGTGCGCCCAGGTGATCTTTCTCGGCGACTTCCTCCACGGGCCCGGCTCCCACGCCAGCGGCACCCTCAGCGCCTTGAGGGCCTGGCGAGCACGTCATTGCGACCTGTCGATGACCTTGATTCGCGGTAATCACGATAAACGCGCGGGCGACCCACCGGCTGACTTGAGGATCGATGTGGTTCCGGAGCCACTGCTGATGGGCCCTTTCGCCCTGCAACACGAACCGCACGCCCATGCCAGCCACCATGTGCTGGCGGGGCATGTGCACCCGGTGTATCGCTTGCGCGGCAAGGGCCGGCAGAGCCTGCTCCTGCCGTGTTTCCAGTTCGGCACGCGCGTCAGCCTGCTGCCGGCGTTTGGGGCGTTTACCGGGGGGCATACGGTGGAGCAGGACAATGACCGCCGAATCTTTGTTATCGGCGATCACCAGGTGTGGCAGGTTCGCTGACCGGCCTTGCGGGTATCAGGCGACCGGTGCGGGAGGCGGCTCGTCCGGAAGGGTCGGCTCACCGGGTTCGGTGGGCTGCTGTGGCCAATCTTCATCGGGTTGGCCGGGGATGCCGCCTGCATAGGCCGGATCAGCCATCAGGGACCAGGCCAGAACGCCAATCTGGTTGGGTTCAAGCCGGGCAAGTTCTGCGCTGATTCGCGGGTCAATCTTCATAAGGCACTCCTCAAGCGTGGCTCGGTGCGTTTTGCACGCACCGAGGCAGTACACCCAATAGAGTCACTTTCTGCGGACTAATTCCCTTTACGCGTAGGACCTTTCGATCAAGCGCGTGGCAAGGTGACGCCGCGCTGGCCCTGGTACTTGCCGGCGCGGTCTTTGTAGGACACTTCACAGGCCTCGTCAGACTGCAGGAACAGCATCTGCGCCACGCCTTCGTTGGCGTAGATTTTCGCCGGCAGGGTGGTGGTGTTGGAGAACTCCAGGGTCACGTGGCCTTCCCACTCAGGCTCAAGTGGCGTCACGTTGACGATAATGCCGCAGCGCGCGTAGGTGCTTTTACCCAGGCAGATGGTCAGCACGTCGCGGGGAATACGGAAGAATTCCACGGTGCGTGCCAGGGCAAAGGAGTTCGGCGGGATAATGCACACGTCGCTTTTCACATCGACGAAGCTCTTTTCGTCGAAGTTCTTCGGATCCACGATCGCCGAGTTGATGTTGGTGAACACCTTGAACTCGTCGGCGCAGCGCACATCGTAGCCGTAGCTGGAAACGCCGTACGAGATCACGCGGTCATCGCCTTCACCACGAATCTGACGCTCGACGAACGGTTCGATCATGCCGTGCTCTTGCGCCATGCGGCGAATCCACTTGTCCGATTTGATGCTCATGGCGGGTGTCCTGAATAGCGAGGTGGAAAAATTCTGTGGGGCATCTTACCGGGGCCGGCGTTGGGGTTCAAAGGGCGTCGGGCTTTTCTTGATGAACGCACCGGCTGCCATAAGGCGCGGCCAGCGGGGCCGGGCCCCGTATTGCCGCAACCGGTGTGTGTAAATACCACCGCCAGTCACGAAAATAGAGAAACCTTCGGAAATACCATTGGCACGTTCCGGAAAAAGGGTTAAGGTGGCGCCACTGTGCTGCTTGTGTCACTGAGAATCTCTACACGATATGTTGAATTTCGATCCAACCATCTCCAAGAATTTTTCCTGCTCTTTGCACTCAGTCTCGGCCAGGGCTTTTCCTGAGTCGCAGTTAACTTTGTCCAAGGAGATACACCATGTCTAATCGCCAAACTGGTACCGTTAAGTGGTTCAACGATGAAAAAGGCTTCGGCTTCATCACTCCACAATCCGGTGACGACCTGTTCGTTCACTTCAAAGCTATCCAATCCGACGGCTTCAAAAGCCTGAAAGAAGGCCAACAGGTTTCTTTCATCGCTACCCGCGGTCAGAAAGGCATGCAAGCTGAAGAAGTTCAAGTTATCTAACTTGTACTGACTCAGTCGAAAAGACCCCGCCCTTAAAAGCGGGGTTTTTTATGCCTGGGATTTGTGCATACATGAATAAAATGTCGTGCGCAAAAAATGTGGGAGGGGGCTTGCCCCGGTACAAACCGGGGACATCGTTTACATTTCTAACCGGGGACATGGTTTACAGGCTAATACGCATGATCAGGAGGTAACTGATCATGCCCTGGAACCAAGAGTCCCCCATGAATCAAAGAATCAAGCTGGTAGCTGATTGGCTTTCTGGCAACTTCACCAAAAGCCAGTTGGCACGCCGCTTTGACGTTAGCCGACCTACCGTCGATAAGTGGATTGCCCGGCACGACGGCGATTTGAGGTCTTTATCCGAACTGTCCCGGCGACCTCACAACAGCCCAAATAAAACCGACGACGAGATTTTGGCCCGTGTAGTCGCGATGAAGGAGGCTCACGATAAATGGGGGCCGAAAAAGCTTCTCGAGCTATTACGGCTGGAAGATCCCTCCGTCACCTGGCCCTCTCCAAGTACGGCCGGTCAATGGCTTGACCGACTTGGGCTCGTCAAAAAGCGGCGCTTCAAACGCCGACACAGCATTTCCCACGCACAAATGCGAAAGGCCGACGAACCTAACAAGACGTGGTGTGCTGACTACAAAGGGCAGTTCAAGATGCTTAATGCTCAGATGTGCTTCCCTTTGACCGTCACAGACCATGCGTCGCGGCTGATTTTAGCGTGCAGGGCCCATCCCAAGATCATGACCCAGCCTGTAAAACAGGCCTTTGAGAGGCTTTTTCAGGAGTACGGCATGCCGGAAGTTATCCGTTCGGACAACGGGGTACCGTTCGCCTCTCCTGGCCTGGCAAGAATATCCACACTGGCAGTTTGGTGGATTCGGCTGGGTATTTATCCCGAGCGAACCATGCCGGGAAGACCCGCCCAGAATGGTCGCCATGAACGAATGCACCGTAGCTTGAAACTTGAGTTGCCCTTAGGGAAAAACTTAGTCGAGCAGCAGCTTTTGCTGGAGCATTTCAGGCATGAGTTTAATTACGTACGCCCTCACGAAGCGCTCGGCATGAAACGTCCGGGAGACTTGTATGTGCCGTCCACCCGAATTTATCCAGGATGCTTGCCCGATGTGGAATATCCGGCAGAAATGAAAGTTCGAAGCGTCAGGCAGGACGGATCGATCAAGTGGAACGGCAAGTTGGTATTTATCAGCGAGGCGCTGTCCGGGGAAAGGATAGGGCTCAAAGAAGCTGAAGATGAAGCTTGGGATTTGTACCTGTGTGATTATCCCTTGGGGAGGCTTGGACGAGGTATGACCCGCGTCCAGGCCTCAAATGTGTAAACGATGTCCCCGGTTTCAGATGTAAACGATGTCTACGGTTCTACACCC
>NZ_FKLB01000032.1:2500-117477 GCF_900067035.1 Pseudomonas sp. 1 R 17 | reverse complement strand
GTAGTGTGGGGTTTCCCCATGTGAGAGTAGGTCATCGTCAAGATTAAATTCCGAAACCCCATTTGCGAAAGCAGATGGGGTTTTGTTTTGGGCGGTCGGAAAGTGCGAAGAGGCGCCTCGGGAGGGGCTTCAGTGCTAAAGTCCATGCCCTCGATTTTGCTTTTCCCAAGGAAGCCGTTATGCCGGATGCGACGTCCCTCAGTGCTGGATTCATGGTGGTTCACGGCAACCGCTTGGACGAACTGCGCAGCCTGGTGGTGAGTTGGATGCGCCGTTATCCCCTGGCGCCCCTGGAAAACGAAATCGCCCTGGTACAAAGCAACGGCATTGCCCAGTGGCTCAAACTGGCCTTGGCTGAAGACCCGGAAGACGACGATATGGGAGGCTGCGGAATTGCCGCCGCCATCGATGTACAGCTCCCCGGCAGCTTCATGTGGCAGCTCTATCGCATGGTCCTGGGACGTGACGAAATCCCTCCAAAATCCCTGCTCGATAAAGCCCCGCTCACTTGGCGCCTGATGCGCCTGCTCCCGGAACTCATCGATCAACAGCACTTCGAGCCGTTGCAACGCTTCTTGACCCACGACTCCGACCTGCGCAAACGCTACCAACTGGCGGAACGACTGGCTGACCTGTTCGACCAATACCAGGTCTACCGCGCTGACTGGCTGGAAGACTGGGCCGCTGGCCGTCATCAATTGCGTAACGGTCGAGGCGAATCAAAGCCACTCAGCCCGGCCAACTGCTGGCAAGCCGAGTTATGGCGCGCGCTGCTGTTGGACGTCGGTGAAGAGGGCATGGCCGAAAGCCGCGCCGGCGTGCACCAGCGCTTTATCGAACGTATCAATGCGCTTGAGCAAGCGCCGAAGGGGCTGCCTTCCCGGGTGATTGTCTTCGGGATTTCTTCCTTGCCCGCCCAAGCGCTGGAGGCGCTGGCCGGCCTGGCCCGTTTCAGCCAAGTCCTGCTGTGCGTGCACAACCCGTGTCGCCACCATTGGTCCGACATCGTGGCCGACAAAGACCTGCTGCGTAACGAATACAAGCGCCAGGCGCGCAAAGCCGGCATGCCCGTTACCATCGACCCACAAACCCTGCACCAACATGCTCATCCGCTGTTGGCCGCCTGGGGCAAACAAGGTCGTGATTACATCAGCCTGCTGGACAGTTACGACGATCCCAACAGCTACCGCGCCGCTTTTCGCGATGGTCGAATCGACCTGTTCAGCGACAGCGAGCCCACCACACTGCTCAACCAGCTTCAGGACGATATCCTCGAACTGCGCCCGCTCAATGAGACTCGGGAACAATGGCCGGCTGTCGATCTGGAGCGTGATACATCCATCCGCTTCCACATTGCCCACAGCGCCCAACGCGAAGTGGAGATTCTCCACGACCAATTGCTCCAACGCTTCAGCGCCGACCCCACGCTTCGCCCAAGGGACATCATCGTCATGGTCCCCGACGTCGACAGCTATGCGCCGCATATCCGCGCGGTATTCGGTCAACTGGACAGAATCGATCCCCGCTTCATCCCCTTCACCCTGACCGATCAAGGTCAGCGCGGCCGCGATCCCCTGCTGATCGCCGTTGAACACCTGCTCAAACTCCCCGACAGCCGCTTCCCCGTCAGCGAGATTCTCGACCTGTTGGATGTCCCGGCCTTGCGCGAACGCTTCGCCATCAAGGAGCGCGATCTGCCCACACTGCACCGCTGGATCGAAGGCGCTGGCATCCGTTGGGGGCTCAACGCCGAGCAACGCGCGGGTCTCGGTCTGCCGAGTAAGCTGGAACAAAACAGCTGGCGATTTGGCCTTCGCCGTATGCTTCTAGGCTACGCCGTCGGCACCGGTGCAGCCTGCGAAGGCATTGAGCCCTACGACGAAATCGGCGGGCTTGATGCGGCCTTGATCGGCCCACTGGTCGCTTTGCTTGATGCGCTCAGCGATGCCCATCAAGCGCTGTCACAACCCGCAGCACCCCACGAATGGGGCGAGCGTCTGCAACGCCTGATGCAACTCTTCTTCCTACCCAGCAGCGAGCACGACGACTACCTGTTGGGTCAGCTTGAGCAACTCAGGGAAACCTGGTTGGAAACCTGCGAGTCCGTTGGCCTGCAGGATGAGTTACCGCTTACCGTAGTCCGCGAAGCCTGGCTGGCCGGCCTGGATCAAGGCCGTCTGTCCCAGCGCTTCCTCGCCGGAGCTGTCAATTTTTGCACCCTGATGCCCATGCGCGCCATCCCCTTCAAACTCGTCTGCCTGCTCGGCATGAACGATGGCGACTACCCACGCGCCCAACCACCGCTGGATTTCGACCTGATGGGCAGCGACTACCGGCCCGGCGACCGTTCGCGCCGCGAAGACGACCGTTACCTGCTGCTCGAAGCCCTGCTGTCCGCCCGCGACCAGCTCTATATCAGCTGGGTCGGCCGTAGCATCCGCGATAACAGCGAGCGCCCGGCCTCTGTACTCATCGGCCAACTGCGTGACCATATCGCCAGTGGCTGGCACAACGCACAAGAAACACCGCTACTGGACGCGATGACCCAGGAACACCCGCTCCAACCCTTCAGCGCCCGTTACTTCCACGAAGGTGATGCGCTGTTCAGCTATGCCCGCGAATGGCAGTTACTCCACCAAGCTGTGGATAACGTCCCCAAAGAGGATCAACTGGCGCAGCACCAACAGGAAGAGCCCCTGAGTCTCGGCCAGTTGCAGGACTTCCTGCGCAATCCGGTCAAACACTTCTTCAGCCAGCGTCTGAAAGTGTTCTTCGAAGCCGCCGAAGTACCCTTGGCCGATGAAGAACCCTTCGTGCTTGACGCGCTGCAACGCTACAGCCTGAGCGACAGCCTGTTGAACGCTGCGCTGTCCCAGCCCGAGCACCTCGACCAGGCCCTCAACGCCCAGGCTCTGCGGCTGCAAGGCAGTGGCCTGTTGCCGATGGTTGGTTTCGGCGAGTGCCTGCGCAACGAACTCATTGAGCCCCTGCCCGACTTGTTGCAACGCTACCAGCAGTTGCTGGCGCTCTGGCCAACGCCACACACCGCTGCAGAACCGATCAGTTTCGAGCATCAAGGTATAGCGCTGGAAGGCTGGATCAGCGGCCTGCATCGACGCAGTGATGGCGGATTGCTGAGTGTCACCACCATCCCCAATAGCATCGGCTCGATCAAAACACGCAAATGGCATCGTCTGATTCGTCCTTGGGTCAATCATGTGGTGGCCTGTGCCTGCGGTCTGTCGTTGAGCACGGGGTTGGTGGCCAGCGACGATACGTTGCTACTGGCCCCGCTGGATAAGCCCATCGCCCGGGAAATCCTCGGCAACCTGCTGTTGGCCTGGCACAGCGGCATGAGAGAGCCGCTCCCGGTAGCCGTCAAGACTGCCTTCGCCTGGCTCAGCCAAACCGATCCGGTCAAAGCCCACGCCGCCGCGAGCAAAGCCTATGAAGGTGACGGCCTGACCACCGACGGCGAGCGTCGCGAAACCCCGGCGCTCACCCGACAGTTCCCCGATTACGCCGCCCTGGTCGCCAGCGAAGAGTTCGAAGGCTGGTGCGAAACCTTGTATCGATCGCTCATCAACGCCCCATGGCGATCACTCACAGGCGAGGAGGCCGGCCCATGAGCAGCAAACCCTTGGCCCTGGCCTTCCCGTTGAATGGCAGCCAGCTGATTGAAGCCAGCGCCGGCACCGGCAAAACCTTCACCATCTCCGCCTTGTACCTGCGTCTGGTCCTTGGCCACGGTGACGGTGAGTCCGGTTTTGGCCGTGAACTGCTGCCGCCGCAAATCCTCGTGGTGACCTTTACCGATGCCGCCACCAAAGAGCTGCGCGAACGCATCCGCATTCGTTTGGCCGAAGCTGCACGTTTCTTCCGCGAAGAGATTGAACAGCCCGACGCGCTGATCGCCGACCTGCGTGCGCAATACCTCCCCGAGCAATGGCCCGCCTGTGCCAACCGCCTGGACATCGCCGCCCAGTGGATGGATGAAGCGGCGGTTTCCACGATTCACAGTTGGTGCCAGCGCATGCTGCGCGAACACGCGTTCGACAGCGGCAGCCTGTTCACCCAGACCCTGGAAACCGACCACAGTGACCTGCTCGGCGAAGTGCTGCGCGATTATTGGCGACTGTTCTGCTACCCGATGCACGACGACGTACTCAACTGGGTACGCAACAACTGGGGCGGCCCGGCCGCGTTGATGCCACGCGTGCGCGCACTGTTCGGCAGCGAACGGCCGACGGATGAAACCCGCGAACCCGCCGAGTTGATCAACGCTTGCCTGCAAGAACGCCGTGAAGCGTTGATAAACATCAAGGCTCCCTGGCAACAATGGGCCGCCGAGCTACGCGATATCTGTCTGCAAGCCGTAGCCGCCAAAGCCGTCGACGGCCGCAAGATGCAAGCGCGTTACTTCGAGCCCTGGTTCGAAAAGATCAGCGCCTGGGCCGCTGACGAAACCCTCGAGCAACTGGACATCGGCACCGGCTTCACTCGCCTCACCCCCGACGGCATGGCCGAAGCCTGGAAGGGCGACCCGCCGCAACACCCCGGCATCGACGCCATGGCCGGCCTCAAGGCCGCCCTCGACGCGCTGCCAACCCCCGACGCGGCGGTGTTGCAACACGCTGCCGTTTGGGTGGGCAACCGCTTTGAAGAAGAAAAACGCCGTCGTGCCGAAATGGGCTTTGACGACATGCTGATCCGCCTCAACGCTGCCCTGCGAGCCGATGGCGGCGAGCGTCTGGCCAGTGTGATCCGCGAGCAGTTCCCGGTGGCCCTGATCGACGAGTTCCAGGACACCGACCCAGTGCAGTACAGCATCTTCGACAGCATCTACCGTATCGAAGAGAACCACCTCGACAGCGGCCTGTTCCTGATTGGCGACCCCAAGCAAGCCATCTACGCCTTCCGCGGCGCCGATATCTACACCTACCTGCGTGCGCGCAAATCCACGCTCGGCCGTCATCACACCCTGGGCACCAACTTCCGTTCCAGCCATGCGATGGTCGAGGCAGTGAACCACGTGTTCCAGCGGGCGGAAACCGGCCGCGGCGCGTTCCTGTTCCGGGAGTCGAATGGCGACAATCCGGTGCCGTTCCACCCGGTGTTGTCCCAAGGCCGCAAGGAAAAGCTGCAGGTCGACGGCCAAACATTGCCGGCGATGAACCTTTGGCATCTGCCCACCGACCAGCCGGTTTCCAACGCGGTGTACCGCCAACAACTGGCCGGCGCCTGTGCCACGCAGATTGTCGAGTTGCTCAACGGCGGGCAGCAAGGTACGGCCGGTTTCCTGCAGCCGGACGACAGCTTCCAAGGCGTACTGCCGTCGGACATCGCCATCCTCGTGCGCGACGGCAAGGAAGCCCAGGCCGTGCGCGCCGAGTTGGCCGCCCGTGGCGTGCGCAGCGTGTACCTGTCCGACAAGGACTCCGTCTTCGCCGCCCAGGAAGCCCACGACCTGCTCGCCTGGCTCAAGGCCTGTGCCGAGCCGGACGTCGAGCGGCCGCTGCGGGCCGCCCTGGCTTGCGTCACCTTGAACCTGTCACTGCCGGAACTGGAGCGTCTGAACCAGGACGAACTGGCGTGGGAAAGCCGCGTGATGCAGTTCCGAGGCTACCGCACGATCTGGCGCACCCAAGGCGTGTTGCCGATGCTGCGTCGCCTGCTGCACGACTTCAAACTGCCGCAAACCCTGATCGCCCGCAGCGACGGCGAACGTGTGCTGACCAACCTGTTGCACCTCAGCGAGTTGTTGCAACAAGCCGCGTCGGAACTGGACGGCGAACAGGCGTTGATCCGCCACCTGGCCGAACACCTGGCGTTGTCCGGCCAGGCCGGCGAAGAGCAAATCCTGCGCCTGGAAAGTGACGAGCAACTGGTCAAGGTGGTGACCATTCACAAATCCAAGGGCCTGGAGTACGACCTGGTCTTCCTGCCTTTCATCTGCTCGGCCAAGCCGGTCGACGGCAGTCGCCTGCCGCTGCATTACCACGATGAACACGGCAAATCCCACGTCAGCCTGCGCCCGACCGCCGAGTTGATCGCCCAGGCCGACGATGAGCGCCTGGCCGAAGACCTGCGTTTGTTCTACGTGGCCCTGACCCGCGCCAAACATGCCTGCTGGCTCGGCGTTGCCGACCTCAAACGTGGCAACAGCAGCAGCTCGGTACTGCACCTGTCGGCGCTGGGTTACTTGCTCGGCGCCGGTGCGTCGTTGAGTGAGTCTGCCGGCCTCGCGCGTTGGCTGCTGGATCTGCAGGACGGCTGCCCGGCCATCCACTACGCCCCTGTGCCCGACGCCCAGGACATCCTGTTCCACCCGCCGCGCAACACCGCCCACTTGCTCGCGCCCTTGTTACCCAAGCGCAAGGCCGCCGAGAACTGGTGGATCGCGTCCTACAGTGCCTTGCGCATTGGCGACAGCATGAGCGTCGCCCACCTTGAAGCGCCCGAAAGCCCACAGGCGCAAAAGCTTTTCGATGACGAACGTCTCGATCCCGATGCACCGCGTGACGTGGCGGCGTCCGGCGCAGACATTCACCGTTTCCCACGCGGTCCGAACCCCGGCACCTTCCTTCACGGCCTGCTGGAGTGGGCCGGGGAAGAAGGCTTCAACGTGACCTCGCAAGCCATCGAACACGCCGTAGGCGCGCGCTGCAATCGCCGCAACTGGGAAGGCTGGATCGTCACCCTCAGCGATTGGCTGGGCCATCTGCTGCACACGCCGCTGCCGGTGGATAACGACCAGGTCGCGCTGAGCAACCTGCAGCACTACCAGATCGAAATGGAGTTCTGGTTCGCCAGCCATAAAGTCGACGTGCTCGCCCTCGACAAGCTGGTGTGCCAGTACACCCACAACGGTGTGTCCCGCGTCGCCGCCGAACCGGTGCTGCTCAACGGCATGTTCAAGGGGTTTATCGACCTCACCTTCGAACATGACGGCCGTTACTACGTGGCCGACTACAAATCCAACTGGCTCGGCCCTGACGATTCGGCCTACACCCAGGACACCATGGAACAGTCGATCCTCGAGCACCGCTACGACCTGCAATACGTGCTTTACCTGCTCGCGCTGCATCGTCAACTCAAGGCGCGCCTGCCGGACTACGACTACGACCGTCATGTGGGTGGCGCGCTGTACCTGTTCCTGCGCGGCACTCAGGCCGTCAGCCGAGGGGCGTTTTTCACCCGGCCGCCACGGGAACTGATCGAAAGCCTGGACCTGCTGTTCCAGGGCAAGCCCATCCCGCCCAAGGCTGAGCCTGCCTGGGAACAAGGAGTGTTGTTATGAGCCTGTCGCCGTTACCGCTTGAGGCGTTAGCGCCCTTGAGCCGCGCCGCCGACCTGGTGCACCTGCTGGAGCGTTGGGTTGACAGGGGGTGGCTGCGGGCGTTGGACAAGGCGTTCGTGGGCTTCCTGCACGAGCTCGATCCACACGCCGACCCCTTGGTCCTCCTGGCGGCGGCGCTGACCAGCCATCAACTCGGCCACGGCCATGTGTGCCTGGACCTGTTCGAAACCCTCAACGCGCCGGATTTTGCCCTGTCCCTGCCGCCCGAAGGCGACCTGCAAAGCGGCGCCATGCTGCTGCCGTCGCAATTGCTCGACGGCCTCGACGGCGCCCACTGGTGCCATGCACTGGCCGCCAGCCCGTTGGTCGCCCTGGCGGTGGACGGCAGCGAATCGGCACACAGTCGTCCCCTGGTACTGTCGGGCAAACGCCTGTACCTGCGCCGCTACTGGACTTACGAACGACGTATCGACAGCGCCTTGCGCCTGCGTCTCGCCACCCAGGAAAACGTCGCCGCCGATTTGCCCCAGCGCTTGAATGGCTTGTTTGACCAGCCGGCGCCCGATGGCGTGATCGACTGGCAAAAACTCGCCTGCGCCCTGGCCACCCGCGGTGCATTCAGCATCGTCACCGGCGGCCCCGGCACCGGCAAGACCACCACCGTGGTGCGCCTGCTCGCGCTGTTGCAGGCGCCGGCCGTTGAGTCCGGCAGCCCGCTGCGTATCCGCTTGGCCGCGCCGACCGGTAAGGCCGCCGCGCGTTTGACCGAATCCATCAGCCAGCAAGTGCTGTCGCTGACAGTGGCGCAAAGCGTGAAGGAAAAGATCCCGACCCAGGTCACCACAGTCCACCGCTTGCTGGGCAGTCGCCCGGGCACTCGGCACTTCCGCCATCACCTTGGCAACCCGCTGCCCCTGGATGTGCTGGTGGTGGACGAAGCCTCGATGATCGACCTGGAAATGATGGCTAACCTGCTGGATGCGTTACCGCCCCATGCTCGCCTGGTGTTGTTGGGCGACAAGGACCAGCTTGCCTCGGTAGAGGCCGGCGCCGTACTCGGTGATTTGTGCCGCGACGCCGAAGCTGGTTGGTACAGCCCCCACACCCGCCAATGGCTGCAAACCGTCAGCGGCGAAGACCTCAGCGCCAGTGGCCTGCACGAAGACCTCGATGGCAGCCATCCCTTGGCCCAGCAAGTGGTGATGTTGCGCTACTCACGGCGTTTCGGCGAAGGCAGCGGCATCGGCCAACTGGCGCGCTGGGTCAACCAGCAAAACGCCGAAGAGGCCCGCAAGCTGCTGGCCGCGCGCAGCCACAGCGACTTGTTCTGCGTCAGCCTCAAAGGCGAGCACGACCACGCCCTGGAGCGCCTGGTGCTGGACGGGCAGGGCGACGGCGCCCAGGGTTATCGCTATTACCTCAACCTGCTGCACAGCGCGCGCCCCACCGTCGACACCCCGCGCGATGACCTCGCCTGGACCCACTGGGCCCAGCAACTGCTGCAAGCCTTCGATGCGTTCCAACTGCTCTGCGCCGTGCGCAAGGGCCCTTGGGGGGTGGAGGGACTGAACCTACGCATCACGGCCGCCTTGCGCAAAGTGCGGCTGATCGAGGGGGATGAGCAATGGTACGAAGGCCGTCCGGTGTTGATGACGCGCAACGATTACGGCCTGGGCTTGATGAACGGCGATATCGGCATTGCCCTCAAACTGCCTGAAAGCGACGGCGGCCCCCAGGTGCTGCGGGTGGCTTTCCCACGTAACGATGGCCAGGGTGGCGTGCGCTTTGTCCTGCCCAGCCGTCTCAATGATGTGGAAACCGTGTACGCCATGACCGTGCACAAATCCCAGGGCTCGGAGTTCACCCACACCGCGCTGATCCTGCCGGACGCGCTGAACCCGGTGCTCACCAAAGAGTTGATCTACACCGGCATTACCCGCGCCAAGCGCTGGTTCAGCCTGATCGAACCCCGGGGCGGGGTGTTTGAAGAGGCCGTGCGACGCAAGGTCAAACGCTTGAGTGGGTTGATGCTGGCGTTGGGTCAGGAGTCAGAACTATCTGATGCTGTGCTATCGTTGCGGCATCACCCCGAAAACACCTGAGAGTATCGCTGCATGAACGTGGCCGTCTCGCCCACAGAGCGTAGTTTGAGCTGGAGGCGCCTGCTGCTGGTGGCGGTTCTATGCCTGCTGGCGCCCCGCGTATTTGCCGAGGGCCCAGGCCCGGCGGACCAGCGCGCCCAGGCGGTCACGCAAGTGGTACTCGGTATCCTCAGCTATGCCCGCTGGCCGGTAGAGCCGGAGCAACTGCGCCTGTGCATCGTCGGCCCGACCCAATACACCGACGACCTGATCAAAGGCACCACCCAGGCTACCGGTCGTCCGGTCGTGGTCCGGCGCCTGCTGGTCGACCACCCCGATGTGGTCAACGCCTGCGACGCCGTGTACATCGGCAAACTCAGCAATGACGAACGCAACCGCCTGTTTGCCTCGTTGATCGGCCACCCCGTGCTCAGCATCAGCGAAGGCGGCGACCAGTGCACCGTGGGCAGCCTGTTCTGCCTGCGGGTGGGCGATGAGCAAGTGTCGTTTGAGGTCAACCTCGACTCGGTGGCGCGCAGCGGCGTGCGCATTCATCCCAGCGTGTTGCAACTGTCCCGGCGCCGGGCGCCCGCCACATGAAAGTGGCGAACGTACGACCTACCCTGCGTTCCGTCATCGGCCGAGGGCACATGATCCTGGCGCTGGTGGCGGTGACGCTGGCCAGTGTTTCCCTGACCCTGCTCGGCGTGTTGGCGCTGCGGGTCTACGCCGAACACAACCTGCACCTGATCGCCCGGTCCATCAACTACACCGTGGAAGCGGCCGTGGTGTTCAACGACCGCGGCGCGGCCACCGAAGCCCTCAGCCTGATTGCCTCCACCGAAGAAGTCGCCCAGGCTGACGTGTTCGATAGCAGTGGCCGGCTGTTGGCGCACTGGGAACGTCCGGAAACCGGCATGCTCTCCCGGGTTGAACTGGCGCTGGCGCATACCCTGCTCGAGCAGCCCATCAGCCAACCGATCCTCCACCAGGGGCGCACCATCGGCAGTATTCACCTGACCGGCCACGGCGGTAGCCTGCTGCGCTTCCTGCTCAGCGGCCTGGCGGGGATCCTGATCTGCACCGTCCTCAGTGCCTGGGTCGCCCTGCACTTGGCGCGGCGTCTGTTGCGTGGCATTACGCAGCCGCTGCAAAGCCTCGCCGCCGTGGCCCACGCCGCCCGCAGCGAGCGTGACTTCGACCGCCGCGTGCCGCCGGCCCGCATCGCCGAACTCGACAGCCTGGGCAGCGACTTCAATGCCTTGCTTGGCGAGATGGAAGCCTGGCAAAACCATCTGCAAAGCGAAAACGAAACTCTCGCCCACAAGGCCAACCACGACAGCCTTACCGGTCTGCCCAACCGCGCGTACTTCGAAGGCCGCCTGATTCGCGCGCTGCGCAGCGCCGCCAAAGCCAAGGAGCGGGTGGCCGTGCTGTACCTCGACAGCGACCGGTTCAAAGAGATCAATGACAGCTTCGGCCATGCCGCCGGTGATGCCGTGCTGGTGGCCGTCGCCGAACGGGTGCGTGCGCAATTGCGTGAAGATGACCTGGTAGCGCGCCTGGGCGGTGACGAGTTCGCCATCCTGCTGGCGCCGCTGCACAAGGTGGAAGACGCCCAGCGCATTGCCGAAAAAATCATCGCCAGCATGGACATGCCGATTGCCGTGCCTGGCGACACCCAGGTGTTGACCTCCCTCAGTATTGGTATCGCCATCTACCCCGAACATGGCGTCACACCCGGCACCTTGCTCAATGCCGCCGATGCGGCGATGTACCAGGCCAAGCGTTTGTCCTCGGGTGGCCAGCAAACGGCGGAGTCGGAGAGCCCCGTCGTCAACGTTCAACACAGGAGTTGATCCCTTGTTCTCGACCGCGCGTCTTATGTTTATCACCCTGCTGGTGACACTGCTCGCCCTTGGCGGCTGCCAGACGGCGCCTCCCAAAGGCCTGACCCCGGCGCAAGTCGCCGTCCTCAAGCAACAGGGCTTCGAGCTTACCGATGACGGCTGGGCGTTCGGTCTGTCCGGCAAAGTGCTGTTTGGCAGTGACGTCGAAACCCTTAACCAACCCAGCACCGACATCGTCCAGCGCATCGGCAAGGCCCTGCTGGGTGTAGGCATCGAGCGCGTACGCGTCGATGGCCACACCGACGGCTCGGGCAAGGAAACCTACAACCAGCAACTGTCCCTGCGCCGCGCGAAAAGCGTGGCGACGGTGCTGCAGGGCGTGGGCATGAAAGAGGAAAACATCCAGCTGCGTGGGCTGGGCAGCAGTAAACCGGTGGACACCAACGACACAGCGGAAGGGCGTACCGAGAATCGGCGGGTGTCGATTGTGGTGATCGCGGACTGAGCCGGCAGCCCGATTTCAATCTGAAATCCAATCAAAATGTGGGAGAGGGCTTGCCACCTCCCACATTCCTGCAATTTAAGGGGAGTTATCGTTGCTGGCCCTTAATCCGCAAACCGCATCTCCCTTGTCTCCCCCATCAACAACCCCTGGTTCTGCTCCGTCACTTCCCTGATGTAATCCCACAGCAGAGTAATCCGCTTCAACTTCCTCAGGTCCTCCCGGCAATACATCCAGAACTGCCGGGTAATCGCAATCTGCTCCCCCAGCACCGGCAGCAACCGTGGATCCTGCGCCGCCAGAAAGCACGGCAAGATCGCCATCGACCGCCCTTGCTGCGCCGCCACGTACTGCGCAATCACGCTGGTACTGCGCAGGCTGGCGCTGGCGCCGGGCACGACGTTGGCCAGGTACAGCAGCTCCGAGCTGAAGGCCAGATCATCCACATAGCTGATAAACGGATGCTCGGCCAAATCTGCCGGTTTGTGGATAGGCGGGTGTTGGTCGAGGTATTCCTGGGTCGCGTACAGCTGCAGTTTGTAGTCGCACAGTTTGCAGCACACGTAGGGCCCGTGTTCCGGGCGTTCCAGGGCGATGACGATGTCGGCTTCGCGCTTGGACAGGCTGATGAAGTGGGGCAGGGGCAGGATGTCGACCGAGATGGCGGGGTAGGTGTCGACGAAGTGGCTCAACTGCGGGGTGACGAAGAAGCTGCCGAAGCCTTCGGTGCAGCCCATGCGCACATGGCCGGACAGCGCCACGCCGGAGCCGGACACTTGCTCGCAGGCCATGTGCAGGGTGCTTTCGATGGACTCGGCGTAGCCCAGCAAACGCTGGCCTTCGGGGGTGAGGACGAAGCCGTTGGTCCGGGATTTTTCGAACAGCAGCGTACCGAGGGACACTTCCAATGAGCTGATGCGCCGCGACACGGTGGTGTAGTCCACCGCCAGGCGCTTGGCGGCGACGCTGGCCTTGCGGGTGCGGGCCACTTCGAGGAAAAACTTCAGGTCATCCCAATTCAGGGAACCCAGTGATGTGATGTTTTTTTGCATATTGGACCGGCTTTTATGTGCGTTCTTATTAGAGATTTGCACATCTATACTCCAAAAACAGTCCGAACGCCTCATTCTTCAAGGCGATTCAAGCGCCTTGTCTCTGCATAAATATAAGAGTTGGAGACCACATGAACGCATCTGCCGATATTTCCGTGCAACAGGTCAAGTTGCTCATCAATGGTGAGTGGGTCGAGTCCAAGACCACCCATTGGCAAGACATCGTCAACCCGGCCACCCAGCAAGTGCTGGCCAAAGTCCCGTTCGCCACGGCCGATGAAGTCAATGCCGCCATCGACGCCGCCCATCAAGCCTTCCAGACCTGGAAGCTGACGCCGATCGGCGCGCGCATGCGCATCATGCTCAAGCTGCAAGCCCTGATCCGCGAACACTCCAAGCGCATCGCGGTGGTCCTCAGCGCCGAGCAGGGCAAGACCATTGCCGATGCCGAGGGCGATATTTTCCGTGGCCTGGAAGTGGTGGAGCACGCCTGCTCCATCGGCACCCTGCAAATGGGCGAGTTCGCCGAGAACGTCGCCGGTGGCGTCGATACCTACACCCTGCGCCAACCCATCGGCGTGTGTGCCGGCATTACCCCGTTCAACTTCCCGGCGATGATTCCGCTGTGGATGTTCCCGATGGCCATCGCCTGCGGCAACACCTTCGTCCTCAAGCCGTCCGAACAAGACCCACTTTCGACCCTGCTGTTGGTGGAGCTGGCGCTGGAAGCCGGCGTACCGGCGGGTGTGCTCAACGTGGTGCACGGCGGCAAGGACGTGGTGGATGCGCTGTGCACCCATAAAGACATCAAGGCTGTGTCCTTTGTCGGTTCGACTGCCGTCGGCACTCATGTCTACGACCTGGCCGGCAAGCACGGCAAGCGCGTGCAATCGATGATGGGCGCCAAGAACCACGCCGTGGTGCTGCCGGATGCCAACCGCGAGCACACCCTCAATGCGCTGGTCGGTGCCGGTTTCGGCGCGGCGGGCCAGCGCTGCATGGCCACCTCGGTGGTGGTGCTGGTGGGCGCGGCCAAGCAATGGCTGCCGGATCTGAAAGCGCTGGCGCAAAAGCTCAAGGTCAACGCCGGCAGTGAAGCCGGCACGGATGTCGGCCCGGTGATCTCCAAGCGCGCCAAGGCCCGTATCCTGGAATTGATCGAAAGCGGCGTGAAAGAAGGCGCCAAGCTCGAGCTGGATGGCCGCGACATCAAGGTGCCGGGCTTCGAGCAAGGCAACTTCGTCGGTCCGACCCTGTTCTCGGGCGTGACCACCGATATGCAGATCTACACCCAGGAAATCTTCGGCCCGGTGCTGGTGGTGCTGGAAGTCGACACCCTCGATCAGGCCATTGCGCTGGTCAACGCCAACCCGTTCGGCAACGGCACCGGCCTGTTCACCCAGAGCGGGGCGGCGGCGCGTAAATTCCAGAGCGAAATCGATGTGGGCCAGGTCGGTATCAACATCCCGATCCCGGTGCCGGTGCCGTTCTTCAGCTTCACCGGTTCCCGTGGCTCCAAGCTCGGCGACCTCGGCCCGTACGGCAAGCAAGTGGTGCAGTTCTACACCCAGACCAAGACCGTCACCAGCCGTTGGTTTGACGACGACACGGTCAACGATGGCGTCAATACCACCATCAACCTGCGCTGATTCGGGAGACGACCATGAAGATTGCATTTATCGGCTTGGGCAACATGGGCGCACCGATGGCCCGCAACCTGATCAAGGCCGGCCATGGGCTGAACCTGTTCGACCTGAACCAGACGGTGCTCAAGGAACTCGCCGAATTGGGCGGCAACATCAGCGACTCGCCGCGTGACGCTGCCCGCGGCGCCGAGCTGGTGATCAGCATGCTGCCCGCCGCCGCCCATGTGCGCAGTGTCTGGTTGAATGAAGACGGTGTGCTGGCGGGGATCGGCAACGGCGTGCCCGCGGTGGATTGCAGCACCATCGACCCACAGACCGCGCGCGACGTCGCCGCTGCTGCCGCCAAGCAAGGCGTGGTGATGGCCGACGCACCGGTCTCCGGCGGCACCGGCGGGGCGCAGGCCGGGACCCTGACCTTCATGGTCGGCGCCACCCCGGAACTGTTCGCCACCCTGCAACCGGTGCTGGCACAGATGGGCCGCAACATCGTGCACTGCGGCGATGTGGGCACCGGGCAAATCGCCAAGATCTGCAACAACCTGCTGCTCGGCATCAGCATGGTCGGCGTCAGCGAAGCCATGGCCTTGGGCGACGCGCTGGGCATCGATACCCAGGTGCTGGCCGGGATCATCAACAGCTCCACCGGGCGCTGCTGGAGTTCCGACACCTACAACCCATGGCCGGGCGTGATCGAAACCGCGCCGTCGTCCCGTGGCTATACCGGCGGGTTCGGCGCCGATTTGATGCTCAAGGATTTGGGCCTGGCTACCGAGGCGGCGCGCCAGGCGAAACAGCCGGTGATTCTGGGGGCTGTGGCTCAGCAGTTGTACCAATCGATGAGTCAGCGTGGGGAAGGGGGCCAAGACTTCTCGGCGATTATCAACAGCTACCGCAAGCCCAAATAAGGGCATTCAGGGACGAGCATTGTGGTGAGCGGGCTTGCCCCGCGCTGGGGCGCGAAGCGGCCCTGAAACCAGACGCCGCATTCTTTCTGAGAGAATGCGGCGTTTTTTATTGGGGCTGCTTTGCAGCCCAGCGCGGGGCAAGCCCGCTCACCACAGAAGGCGACTGCACCACAAAAAACTCAAGCAAACACAAAATACTTACGTACCGTCTCGACCACTTCCCACGTTCCCTTCATCCCTGGCTCCACCACAAAGATATCCCCAGCCCGCAAGTGAATCGGTTCCATCCCCTCAGGCGTGATCACGCAGTAGCCTTCCTGGAAATGGCAGTATTCCCATTTCACATATTCGACATACCACTTGCCCGGCGTGCAGATCCAGGTGCCCATGATCTTGCTGCCGTCTTCGCTGGTGTAGGCGTTGAGGTTGACGGTGTGCGGGTCGCCTTCGAGCTTTTCCCATTTGCAGGCATCCAGGACCGGCAGGGGGTGGGTGTCGCG
Source organism: Pseudomonas sp. 1 R 17 (assembly GCF_900067035.1). Classification (NCBI taxonomy): domain Bacteria; kingdom Pseudomonadati; phylum Pseudomonadota; class Gammaproteobacteria; order Pseudomonadales; family Pseudomonadaceae; genus Pseudomonas; species Pseudomonas sp. 1 R 17. The sequence continues at coordinate 101,641 of NZ_FKLB01000032.1, read as the reverse complement.
CAGTACGGTGATGGGCTTGGACATGATGACTCCGAGGCAGGGAATGGAAAGATGCACCCTAAGGCCTGGGACGTTGCGCCAGTGGTCTGAACTCGACATCGGGATGCCCAGAAGCGCAGGTGAACACGACTCCTCAAGCCATGTGCAGTCAATGTGGGAGGGGGCTTGCCCCCGATGGCGCCGGGTCAGCCGACACTTTTGAGCGTGAATCAGTGATTTCCTCGCAGTAAGTGCGAAAGAAGTCACTCACGGCGCACGAATTCGCAAGAAAATTCACGTCTGGCCCTCGTATCATTCACCCCAGTAACCGCCGAGAGCCTTCAAATGACCTCAATAAAAACGTGGTGGGATATCAGCCCGCCCTTGAGCACGGCAACCCCGACCTGGCCGGGCGATACGCCGTTCCAGGAAGAGCGTGTGTGGCAGTTCGGCCCGGAGTGCCCGGTGAATGTCGGACGCATCACCCTGTCGCCGCACACCGGCGCCCATGTGGATGCGCCGCTGCATTACAGCGCCGACGGAGCGCCGATTGGCGAGGTGTCGCTGGAGGTGTACATGGGCCCGTGCCGGGTGCTGCATTGCCTGGACAGCGGTGCGCTGGTCCAGCCCCATCAGTTGCAAGGGCGTGTGGATAACCTGCCGGAGCGCGTGCTGCTGCGTACTTATCCACAAGCACCGCTGACCGAATGGGATTCGAACTTCACCGCCATCGCCCCGCAGACCATTGAACTGCTGGCCGGCCTGGGTGTGCGCCTGATCGGTATCGACACGCCCTCCCTGGACCCGCAACAGTCCAAGACCATGGATGCCCACAACGCCGTGGCGCGGCATGGCATGGCGATCCTTGAAGGCATCGTGCTCGACGACGTCCCGGAGGGCGACTACGAACTGATCGCCCTGCCGCTGCGTTTCGCCAACCTGGACGCCAGCCCGGTCCGTGCCATTCTCCGCCCGCTCAAGGAGCCCACGCGATGAGCCAATGTCCTTTCTCTGCCGACTACCAGCCACCGGAAGAATGGCATAACGCCGAACTGAATTTTTCCGAGTCCATGAGCTACGGCGACTACCTGGACCTGGGCAAAGTGCTCAGCGCCCAGCACCCGCTGTCGCCGGACCACAACGAAATGCTCTTCATCATCCAGCACCAGACCTCCGAGCTGTGGATGAAGCTGATGCTCCACGAACTCAAGGCCGCCCGCGAACACGTGCGCCTGGGCGAGTTGCCGCCGGCATTCAAGATGCTGGCGCGGGTGTCGCGGATCTTCGATCAACTGGTGCACGCCTGGGCCGTGCTGGCGACCATGACGCCGTCGGAATACAAGGCGATTCGCCCGTTCCTGGGGCAATCGTCCGGGTTCCAGTCGTTCCAGTACCGCGAGATCGAATTTATCCTCGGCAACAAGAGCCCGGCGCTGTTGCGCCCCCACGCCCATCGGCCTGAGTTGTTGCAGGCGTTGCAGGTGGCGATTGCCACGCCGTCGCTGTATGACGAGGCGATCAACCTGATGGTCAAGGCGGGGCTGGCGATTGACCCCAAGCGTGCCGAGCGCGATCCGACGGCGGCGACCGTTCACGATGAGTCGGTGGAGGCGGCGTGGCGCGAGGTGTATCGCGATCCGAGCCGGTATTGGGACTTGTATCAGTTGGCCGAGAAGTTTATCGACCTGGAGGATTCGTTCCGCCAATGGCGCTTCCGGCATGTGACCACAGTCGAGCGGATTATCGGCTTCCAGCCCGGCACCGGCGGCACCGAGGGCGTGGGTTACCTGCGCAAGATGCTCGACACCGTGCTGTTCCCCGAGCTGTGGCGAGTGCGCTCCACGCTGTAAACAAAAAGCCCCGGATCACCGGGGCTTTTCATTTGCAATGCAATCAAATGCGGGAGGCGGCGACCGCTTTCGTCTTGCTCATTCGCAACCGGTAGGCCACATAGATAACCCCCACCCAAACCGGCATCGCATACACCGACTCGCGAATCCCCGGGATCGCCAGCATCACGCTGATGATCATCAGCATGAACGCCAGGCACAGGTAGTTGCTGAACGGGAACCAGAAGGTCTTGAACGACGGTGTTACCCCTTGCTCACCCATAGCTTTGCGGAACTTGATGTGGGTGATGCTGATCAGCGCCCAGTTGATCATCAGCGAGGCAACCACCAGCGCGAAGAGCAGCTCCAGGGCACTTTGCGGTGCCACGTAGTTGACCACCACGCACAGCATCGTCACCAGCGCCGAGATCGCCAGGGCTCGCAGCGGTACGCCTTGCTTGTTGAGCTTCATCAACGCTTTTGGCGCATCACCTTGCTCGGCCAGGCCGAACAGCATGCGGCTGTTGCAGTACACGCCGCTGTTGTACACCGACAGCGCCGCGGTCAGCACCACGAAGTTGAGGATGTGGGCGGCGGTGTCGTTGCCGATCAGCGAGAAGATCTGCACAAACGGGCTGCCGCTGTAGGCATCGCCTGACGCGCCGAGGGTTTGCAGCAGTTGATCCCATGGGTACAGCGACAGCAGTACGGTCAATGCGCCGACGTAGAAAATCAGGATCCGGTACACCACCTGGTTGATCGCCTTGGGGATCACCTTGCGGGGCTCACTGGCCTCGGCAGCGGTGATACCCACCAGCTCCAGGCCGCCGAACGAGAACATGATGAAGGCCATGGACATCAACAGCCCCATGCCGCCATTCGGGAAGAATCCGCCGTGGCTCCACAGGTTGCTGACCGACGCTTGCGGGCCGCCGGTGCCGCTGAACAGCAGGTAACAGCCGAGCACGATCATGCCGACAATCGCCACCACCTTGATGATCGCGAACCAGAACTCCGCTTCACCGAAGAACTTCACGTTCAGGGTGTTGATCAGGTTCACCGCGACAAAGAACACCAGGGCGCTGACCCAGGTCGGGATCTGCGGCCACCAGAACTGGATGTACTTGCCCACCGCAGTCAGCTCGGCCATGCCCACCAGCACGTAGAGCACCCAGTAGTTCCAGCCGGCCAGGAAGCCCGCGTAACCGCCCCAGTATTTGTGCGCGAAGTGGCTGAACGAGCCGGCCACCGGTTCTTCGACGATCATCTCGCCGAGCTGGCGCATGATCAGGAACGCGATGAAACCGGCGATCGCGTAGCCCAGGATCATCGACGGCCCTGCCGACTTGAGTACCCCGGCCGAACCGAGGAACAGCCCCGTGCCTATCGCCCCGCCCAAGGCGATCAACTGAATATGCCGGTTCTTAAGGCCACGCTTGAGGCCTGCCGGGTTAACCATGTCATCCGCCATTAACGTTCCCTTCTACTTGTTTTTCTCGGGGTAGAACCCCTCAGAAGTGCTGAGGAGTCAGATATTACTCTGCGTAAACTTTTCGTAATACAGCTGAACGCCATCAAGTGCCTGATCCGCCAGCCATTGTTGGATGGATTCGACCATTGGCGGAGGGCCGCACACGTACATATCCGCCAATCCGTCGCGCAATTCGGCCAGGTCGAAATGCTCGGTGAGGTAGCCGCGCTTGCCGGCCCAGTCGGGGGCGGCATCGCTGAGGACTTCGGTGTAGCGAAAACCCGGCAGTTTCGCCGCATAGGCCGCGATGCGTGGGGCTTCGCATAAGTCCTCGGCGCCGCGTACGCCATAGTAGAGATGCACCGGCTGGTTGCAGCCGGTGGCGGCCAGTTGATCGAGCATGCCCAGCAGCGCCGACAGCCCGGTGCCGCCGGCGACCAGCACCAGCGGTTGGGTCACATGGCGCAGGTAGAACGCACCCAGCGGTGCTTCCATCCGCAGTTCATCGCCGACTTGGCAGCGCTCACGCAGGTAGTTGTTCATCACCCCATCGGGCAGCAAGCGGATCAGGAACTGCAATTGATTGCCCGCCAGGTTGGCGAAGGAGTAGGAACGCCAATGGCCTGTGCCCGGTACCGCAAGGCGCGCATATTGGCCCGGTAGAAAATCCAGCGGCGCATCCAACTGCACCTTCAGGATCGCCGTGCTGGTCGACACCTGTTGCACCTCGCTGACCGTCCCGCGCACTTGCACCGGCCCCGGCGCATTGCACAGGCTTGAGTCAAAGTCGAAGTAGAAGGTGGCGTCGGACTTCACCCGCGTCTGGCAACTGAGCATCTTGCGCTGTTGCAGGTCGAGCCTAGAGAGGGCTTCCTCGTCCACATAGTCCTGGGTGTAGTCACCCGACTCGCACCGCCCCTGGCAGGTGCCGCACACGCCTTCGCGGCAGTCCAGGGGGATCTTGATGCCATTGCGCAGCGCCGCATCCAACAGGATTTCATTTGCGCCCACCGGGAAAAACAGGGTCTTGCCGTCGGCAAAACTGAAGGCCACTTTGTGATTCATGTGTTGTTCTCTGCATATTTATGACGTACGTACGGCCTGTTGTGGTGAGCGGGCTTGCCCCGCGCTGGGCTGCGAAGCAGCCCCATGAGAGTCGCCGCATTTTTCCCGCCAAACCGCAGTGCTTGCACCAAGGGCCGCTGCGCGACCCAGCGCGGGGCAAGCCCGCTCATCACAAAAAGCCCGCTCACCACAACAACAAGGGTGCTTTAGAGGTGATAGAAATCCAGCACCGAATTGATGGTGTCGTTAAGCAGCAGCGCATGCTTGCGAGTGATCAGCCAACTGTCGCCATGGGGCTTGAGGCGATAGGTGGCATGCCCGTAGAACTGCTCCGATGTGGCCAGCCGATAGAACAGCGTGTGCCAGTTCAACCGGACCTCCAGCGTGCCGTCCGCCTGCTCGGCGATGCGTACGTTGTTGATCAGGTGCAAGGTGCGCGGCATCGGTGTAGCGGACGCCGCCTTGCCGGTGCGCAGGCGGAACACGCGGTCTTCCAGGCCCGAACGGTTGGCGTAGTAGATCAGCGACATCTCGCGCTTGGGGTCGCGGGTGTAGACGTGCTCCGAGTCCCATTGCGGCAGGTGGAATTCGCTCTGGGGGTCGAACAACTGCACGTAGGCGTCCCAGTCCTGGGCGTCGCACAGCTCGGACTTAAGGTAGAAAAACTGCTCGATCCGATACTGCAATGGCGCATTCATCATTCCACCTCCCGCAGTGTCAGCGCGTGTTGGTCCAGGCCCTTGAGCAGGAACTGCTGCCAGTTGCGGTGCTGGTTGACGTACAGGCCTTCGTGGGTGAATTCGGTGCCGGTCATGGCCGGCGAGATGCCGATGGCTTCGCTGTTCGGCGTTGGCCCGGTTTCCCAGCGATGGCTGCCGCGTGAAATATCGCTCCAGCGTTCCAGGCGGCCCTGGAAACCACGCTGGGCTTCGCGGAACTCCACCAGGTCGTCCGGTGTGCCCATGCCCGAGACGTTGAAGAAGTCTTCGAACTGGCGAATACGGTTTTCACGGTCGGCGTCGGATTCGCCTTTCACCCCCAGGCACTGGCTGATGATCTCGGTCTTGTTCCACGCCACCGGACGAATGATGCGCAGCTGCGAGCTGATCTGGTCGAGGAAGAACAGGCTCGGGTAGATATTCAGGTTACGCAGGCGGTGCATCATCCACTCGGCCTTCTGCTGGCCGTGCTCTTGTACCAGGCGCGGCATGATGGTGGCGTAGCCGGAGCGCACGCTGGGGTTGGGCATGTCGCTGAACAGCACGCTGTGGCCATTGTTGAAGGCGAACCAGCCGTCATCGGTGTTGGCGTCGCCGGCGCCGAGCTTGCTGTAGTCCAGGGTGCTGGCGGACCCGCTGCCGCTCTCGGTATTCACCTGCTGGCGATGCTGCACCGTGGCCACGTAGTTGTAGTGCACGGTGCTGACGTGATACCCGTCCAGGCCGTTTTCGTTTTGCAGTTTCCAGTTGCCGTCGTAGGTGTAGGCCGACTTGCCCGGCAGCACCTCCAACTCACCAGTGGCGGACTGCGCGACCATCATGTCGAAGAACACTTTGGCGTCGCCGAGGAAGTCTTCCAGGCTGTCACGGCCATTCACATCCAGGCTGATGAAGACAAAACCCTTGTAGCTCTCGATGCGGGCCTTTTTCAGGCCGCGCGTTGCCTTGTCGAAACTTTCCGGATATTCCCCCGGCGCCTTGACCTTCACCAGCCTGCCATCGCTCTTGTAGCACCAGGCGTGGAACGGACAGGTGAAGGTGGACTGGTTGCCTTTGCCGACCCGGGTCAGGGTGGTGCCGCGATGCTGGCAGGCGTTGACCAGCGCATTGAGCCGGCCCTCGCCATCACGGGTAATGATCATCGGCTGGCGCCCGGCGCGCATCGTCACGAAGTCATGATGATTGGCCAGTTCGCTTTCATGGCAGGCGTAGATCCAGTTCTTCTCGAAGATCAACTCCATCTCAAGATCAAACAGCTCCGGCTCGGTGAACATGTCGCGGGCGATGCGGAATACGGCGTCTGCCGGGCGAAAATCCAGGCAGCTCTCGATAAAGCTTTTCCATTGCTCGACGCTTCTTGCACCACTCATGGGAGGCACCTTTTGATAATGGCTGAACAGGTGAGCCATTAAGAGGCTGCGGCAAGGTGGCGGGCTATCCGCTTAATGGGGGAAGGTGGGCCGCAAAGTTGGGCAGCAAATACCCACGGTGGTGCAGGGCGGTGACGCGACGCGCTACCGTCTGGCGAGGCAAGGGGCGTCAACACCTGCGGTTTATCCACATAGTGGACGGTTGCTATCCACCCGGTTGCAATCGGGCCGGCGTGGCGTAGAACTTGCTGTGGAGCCACAACGACGCGCCGCCAGAGCGCGCAACCGCCTGACCGCCGTGGGTGCACACTGATGAATAGTCCTACACGCGATATCCATGTCCAACGCTTCGACCTCGAAGGCGCCCGCAGCTGGATGTCCGGCATTTGCGGGCCGCACCGCCTGGCGACGAGCACGCCCGAGCGCCTGCGCTTTCATCACAGTGCCAACGTGTTCAAGTCCCGGGCCACCACCCTGGGCGTGATCGAATACGGCACCGACGTGACCATCGATATCGAAGACGCCGAGCACTTCAGCAGCTACAGCCTCACGCTGCCGTTGGTGGGTGAGCAGGAGCTGAGCAAGAACGGCCAACGCCTGAGTTCCAACCGTGATCAGGGCGTGATCATTGCGCCCAATGAACACCAGGTGCTGGCCATATCCGGTGACTGCCGCAAGTTGCAGGTGGTGATCACGCGGGCGGCGATGAGCGAGTCGCTGGAGGGCTTGCTGCAACGGCCGGTTGACGCGCCACTGCAATTTGAACCGGTGATGGATGCGGTGGAGGGGGCGTCGGCGTCGTGGTGGCGCATGGCGCGCTACTTCATCGCCGAATTGGAGTGCCGTAGCGAATTGTATGAACAGGCGGCGTTCACCCGTGACCTGGAAAGCTCATTGATCAAGGGCCTGATCCTCGCCCAGCCGAACAACTACTCGGAAGAACTGCGCGCCGTACTGGGGGTGAAACTGCCCCATTACCTGATCCGTGCGCGCCAGTACATTCACGACAACGCCCGCGAGGCGCTGCACCTGGAAGACCTGGAAACCGCTGCCGGGGTGTCGCGGTTCAAGCTGTTCGATGCGTTTCGCAAGTACTTTGCCCTGTCACCCATGGCCTACCTGAAGAAGCACCGGCTGAGTGCGGTGCGCCAGGAAATCCTCGAGCACGGATCGATCCGCACCATCTCCGAGATCGCCTTCGGCTGGGGCTTTACCCACCTGGGGCGGTTCTCGGCGGAGTATCGAAAACTGTTCGATGAATCCCCCAGCCAGACGCTGCAACGCATGCGTATGCGCAGTACTTGAACCTGATGAAGATCAACCTGTGGGAGGGGCGGTACCTGGGCGATTTCAGATCAGTTCTTCAACCAACTGCAGGCAATGACTGAGCCCCGGCGACTGATCATTCACCCGTCGGCTGAGAATGATCGGCGAGGTCGCCGTCGCTTCCACAACCGGCGTGTAGCCGATATCCGCGCGATGCAGCACCTGCACCGACGCCGGCACCAGTGTCACGCCCATGCCCGCACCGACCAGGCCGATGGCGGTCTGCAGTTCGTTGGTCCACTGCGCCACCTTGAGGCTCAGGCCGTGGGCGTCGAACAGTGCAATCACATGGTCGGCATAGCTGGGGCGCGGGTTACCGGGGTAGAGCACAAACGGCTCGGCGGCCAGTTGGGCGAGGGTCGCGGGTGCATCGAGCAATGGGTGGCCGGCGGGCAGCACGGCGACCAACCGATCCTCCACCAGCACGCGCTGGACGATGGCCGGGTCGTCGATACGAATGCGCCCGAAGCCCACGTCGATACGTCCGGCCTTGAGCGCCTCGACCTGCTGCAAGGTGGTCATCTCCGACAGCCCCAACTCCAGTTCCAACGCCTCATGGCTGCGCAACCGCCGGATCAATTCCGGCAGCACGCCATACAAGGTCGACGGCGCAAAGCCGATGCCCAGCCAGGTCTTCTCGCCCTGGCCGATGCGGCGGGTGTTGTCGCAGACCTTGGCCAATTGTTCGAGCAACACATTGGCGTGCTCATAGAAAAACCGCCCGGCTTCGGTCAGCCGCAGCGGTCGGCCACGCTCCAGCAGAATCACGCCCAATTCCTCTTCCAATTGTTGGATCTGCCGGCTCAACGGTGGCTGGGCGATGTGCAGGCGTTCGGCCGCGCGGGTGAAGTTGAGGGTCTGCCCCAACACCTGGAAGTAGCGCAGATGACGCAGTTCCATAACGGCTCCTTTCATACCTTAAGGGTATTGCTCGAGACTAATTCTATATTGGAAGCCAGGAAAAATGCGGCACAGAATCGACGTAAATCTATAAAGAACCCAGCGGGTATTGCCATGCCGATTTGCGCCATCGAGTCGATCGAGACCATTATCGTCGACCTTCCCACCCTTCGCCCGCACAAGCTGGCGATGCACACCCTGCAAAACCAGACGTTGGTAATCATCCGCGTGCGCTGCGCCGACGGCATCGAAGGCATCGGTGAATCCACCACCATCGGCGGCCTGAGCTACGGCAACGAGAGCCCCGAGAGCATCAAGGTCAACATCGACCGTCACTTCGCCCCACTGCTGATCGGCCAGGACGCCAGCAATATCAACGCGGCCATGTTGCGCCTGGAACGCAGCATTCGCGGCAACACCTTTGCCAAATCCGGTATCGAAAGCGCTTTGCTCGACGCCCTCGGCAAGCGCCTTAACCTGCCGGTCAGCGAACTGCTCGGTGGGCGTGTGCGCGATGCACTGCCGGTGGCCTGGACCCTCGCCAGCGGCAATACCGCCCAGGACATTGCCGAGGCCGAAAAGATGCTCGACCTGCGCCGCCACCGCATCTTCAAATTGAAGATCGGTGCCGGTGAAGTTGGCGAGGACCTGGCCCATGTCATCGCGATCAAACAGGCCCTGGGCGAGCGTGCCAGCGTGCGCGTCGACGTCAACCAGGCCTGGGACGAAGCCGTGGCCCTGCGTGCGTGCAAGGTGCTCGGCGACCACGGCGTCGACCTGGTCGAACAGCCGATCTCGCGTAACAACCGTGGCGGCATGGCCCGGCTCAACCTGTCGAGCCCGGCGCCGATCATGGCCGACGAATCCATCGAGTGTGTGGAAGATGCCTTCAACCTGGCCCGTGAAGGCGCGGCCTCGGTGTTCGCCCTGAAGATCGCCAAGAACGGCGGCCCCCGCGCGGTATTGCGCACCGCCGCGATTGCCGAGGCCGCTGGTATCGGCCTGTACGGCGGCACCATGCTGGAAGGGGGGATCGGCACCCTGGCGTCGGCGCATGCCTTCCTCACGCTGAACAAACTGGCGTGGGGCACCGAGTTGTTCGGCCCGCTGTTGCTGACCGAAGACATTCTTGCCGAGCCGCCGCTGTACCGCGATTTCCAGCTGCATGTCTCCCACATGCCGGGCCTGGGCCTGGCCATCGATGAGGAGCGCCTGGCGTTCTTCCGTCGTGACAAACACTAAGAGGCGCCGCCCATGTTGTTCCACGTAAAAATGACCGTGAACCTGCCCGTCGACATGCACCCCGAGCGCGCCGCCAGCCTCAAGGCCGACGAAAAGGCCTTTGCCCAGCGTCTGCAGCACCAGGGCAAATGGCGCCACTTATGGCGCATCGCCGGGCTCTACGCCAACTACAGCGTGTTCGACGTCGACAGCGTGCAAGAACTGCATGACCTGCTGATGCAACTGCCGCTTTACCCCTACATGGCCATCGAAGTGAATGCCTTGTGCCGGCACCCTTCGTCGATCCATGAAGACGACCGCTAGGCCGGTTTTCACCCTGATAACTACAAGATGAGGAACGCACCATGTCCATCCGACTGTCCCAGACTGCCCAGGCCCAACGGTTTCTCGAAGAAGCCAGCGGCAACCTCACTGACGGCGGCAACCCGCGCACCAAGGCGCTGATCTACCGGATCCTGCGCGATACGGTAAACATCATCGAAGACCTGGACGTGACCCCGGAAGAGTTCTGGAAGGCGGTCAACTACCTCAACGAACTGGGCAAGCACCAGGAGGCCGGACTGCTCGCCGCCGGGCTCGGCCTGGAGCATTACCTGGATATGCTGATGGACGCCGCCGACGAGGAAGCCGGCAAGTCCGGTGGTACCCCGCGCACCATCGAAGGTCCGCTGTATGTGGCCGGCGCGCCGCTGTCGAAGTACGAGGCGCGGCTGGACGATGGCAAGGACGACGCTGTGCCGCTGTTTATGCGCGGGCAGGTGCGCGACACCGACGGCAAGCCGTTGGCGGGGGCGATTGTCGATGTGTGGCAGGCCAATACCGGCGGTACGTATTCGTGGTTCGACCCGACGCAATCCGAATTCAACCTGCGCCGCCGTATCGAGACCGACGCCCAGGGCAACTACCGCTTTCGCAGCATCGTGCCGTCGGGCTACGGCTGCCCGCCGACCGGGCCGACCCAGCAGTTGCTCGATCAACTGGGGCGTCACGGGCAGCGCCCGGCGCATATCCACTTCTTCATCTCGGCGCCGGGGTATCGGCACCTGACCACCCAGATCAACCTGTCGGATGACCCGTACCTGCACGATGATTTTGCCTACGCGACGCGGGACGAATTGATTGCCGAGATTCGCTTCAGTGACGATCAGCAACTGGCGCGGGAGTTTGGCGTGGAGGGGCGGTTTGCACAGATTGATTTTGACTTTGAGTTGCAGACCGCCGCAGCGCCGGTAGAGCAAAAACGCATGCAGCGGGTTCGCGCGTTGGAGGATTGATCAACACGGTCAAAAATGTGGGAGGGGGCAAGTCGAGTCGTCGCACCGCCCCTCCCACATTTGATCGGTGTCGTGGCTGACTATTTGCGAACGACCAGATCAAGCACCTCATCCCGATCCTTGATCTTCTGCAACACAATCTCCGAGCGGATATCCATCACCCCCGCCGTGCGGTTCAGGTGGTTCACGATAAAGTCCGAAAAGTGCTTGAGGTTGCGTGCCTGCACCCGCAGCACATAGTTGCTGGCGCCGGTGATCACGTAGGCGCTGGCCACTTCCGGCCAGCCTTGCACCTTCTTGATAAACGTCTCATGCCAATCCTCCACATCCTGGCGCAATGACAGGTGGACGATGGCCTCCAGTTCAATCCCCAACTGCTCGGCATTTAACACTGCACGGTAGCCGCTGATAATCCCTTCGCTCTCCAGCAGGCGTAGACGACGCAGGCAGGCAGAGGGCGACAACGCGACTTTTTCCGCCAGTTCCTGGTTGCTGATACGGCCATCCTGTTGCAGGAAATGCAGGAGGCGCAGGTCGGTGGCGTCAAGGATCATGGTTAGAATAAATCCGCGTATTTAGGGGTTAAATTCGAATTTCCTACAGCTTAATTAGCCTGTTACCCACCACTTTGCACGAAAATTCTCTAAATCTTCGTTCATTATTTGCTGCATCCTCACTGACAAAAACCAGGACAACCCATGACCCCTCGCAGCCATTGCCAAGCCCTCGACACCCAGGACCCGCTGGCGCCGCTACGTCAGCAGTTCGCCTTGCCGCAGGACGTTATCTACTTGGACGGCAACTCCCTCGGTGCGCGTCCGGTGGCGGCGTTGGCGCGGGCGCAGGCGGTCATCGCGCAAGAGTGGGGCAATGGCTTGATCCGCAGTTGGAACAGCGCCGGCTGGGCCGACTTGTCCCAGCGCCTGGGCAACCGCCTGGCGCCGCTGATCGGTGCGCGGGGCGGTGAGGTGGTGATCACCGACACTACCTCGATCAACCTGTTCAAGGTGCTCAGCGCCGCCTTGAGCGTGCAGCGCCAACGTGAGCCGGCGCGCAAGGTGATCGTCAGCGAAGCGAGCAACTTCCCCACCGATTTGTACATCGCCCAGGGCCTCGCCGAGTTGCTGCAACAGGGCTATTCCCTGCGCCTGGTCAACAGCCCGGATGAACTGCCCCGGGCCATCGACGGCGACGTGGCGGTGGTGATGCTCACCCACGTCAACTACAAGACCGGCTACATGTACGACATGCAGGCGCTCACCGCCTTGAGCCATGAATGCGGCGCGCTGAGCATCTGGGACCTGGCGCATTCGGCGGGCGCAGTGCCCATCGACCTGCACGGGGCCGGTGCTGACTATGCGATTGGCTGCACTTACAAATACCTCAACGGCGGCCCCGGCTCCCAGGCGTTCGTGTGGGTCAACCCGGCGTTGGTAGACCTGGTGCACCAGCCGCTGTCGGGCTGGTTCGGGCATACCCGGCAGTTCGCCATGGAATCCAGCTATGCGCCGAGCGTCGGCATCGCCCGCTACCTGTGCGGCACCCAGCCGATCACGTCGCTGGCGATGGTGGAATGCGGCCTGGAGATTTTCGAACAGACCGACATGGCCCGCCTGCGCAGCAAATCCCTGGCGCTGACCGACCTGTTTATCGAGTTGGTCGAAAGCCGCTGCGCCGCCCACAACCTTGTGCTGATCACTCCCCGTGAACACGCTCGGCGTGGCAGCCATGTGAGCTTCGAACACCCGGAGGGATATGCGGTGATCCAGGCCCTGATCGCACGTGGCGTGATCGGTGATTACCGCGAGCCGCGCATCATGCGTTTTGGGTTTACGCCGCTGTACACGAGTTTTACCGAGGTGTGGGATGCGGTGGAAATCCTCGGTGAGATTCTCGACAACGGCACCTGGGACCAGCCGCAATTCAAGGTCCGCCACAGCGTCACCTGAAGATAATGCAGATCAAAATGTGGGAGGGGCGGTGCGACGATTCGACTTGCCCCCTCCCACAGGGGATTTGCGTCAATATCCAAATAGTGCAACCACAATAATAAAGGGGCACACCACGTGAGCACACCCGACAACGGCTTTGCCGAGATCACCCACCGCGAACTGGGCCTGAGGCGCCAGCTCACTTCCGGCCAGATGAGCATGATCGCCATCGGTGGCGCCATCGGCACCGGGCTGTTCATGGGCAGCGCCTATGCCATCGGCTACGCCGGGCCCAGCGTGCTGGTGAGCTACGCGATCGGCGCGTTGATCACCTTGCTGCTGATGGGCTGCCTGGCCGAGATGACGGTGGCCCATTCCACCTCGGGCTCTTTCGGCGCCTATGCCGAGTTCTACATCAGCCCGCTGGCCGGGTTCCTGGTGCGTTATGCCTACTGGGCGGCGATTGTGCTGGCGGTGGGGGCCGAGGTTACGGCGGTGGCGATGTACATGAAGTACTGGTTCGCCCACGTGCCGGAATGGGTGTGGATCGTGTCGTTTTCCAGCGTGCTGATCCTGCTCAACGCCATCAGCGTCAAGACTTTCGGCAACTTCGAATACTGGTTTTCGACGATCAAGATCAGCGCCATCGTCGGCTTCATCATCCTCGCGGTGTACGTGGTATTCGGCTCCGGCAACCCGCAATACGGGGTGCAGAACTACACGGCCCACGACGGGTTTTTCCCCCAGGGCTTGAGCGGCATGTGGATCGCCGTGATCGTGTCGATCTTCAGCTACCTGAGCGTCGAGATGATTGCCGTGGCTGCCGGTGAGGCGGCGGACCCGGAGCAGGCCGTGAAGAAAGCCTTTCGCGCGACCATCGTGCGGCTGGTGGTGTTTTACCTGCTGACCCTGGCGCTGATGCTCGCCATCGTGCCATGGAACCAGGCCGGCCAGGCCCAGAGCCCGTTCGTCACGGTGATGCAGACCATCGGCATTCCCGGCGCCACCGGGGTAATGAATTTCGTGATCCTGATTGCGGCCTTGTCGGCGATGAACAGCCAGCTCTACATCACCACGCGCATGATGTTCAGCCTGTCCCGCGCCGGCTTTGCGCCCAGGTCCATGGGGGCGTTGAGCAAGAGCGGCATTCCGCTGAATGCCTTGCTGTTGTCCAGCTCGGGCATCGCCCTGGCGACGCTGTTGAACCTGGTGTACCCGGAAAGTTCGTTCACCCTGATGATGGCGATCTCGATGTTTGGCGCGATCTTCACCTGGTTCATGATCTTCCTCACGCACCTGTTCTTCCGGCGCTATCGCAAGCGTCATGGCGGCGCGAAGCTGTCGTTCCAGTTGCGCCTGTTTCCCTACAGCACGTTATTGGGGCTGATGCTGATGGGCGCGGTGATGATCACCACGTACTTCACCGAAGCGTTCAAGATGACCCTGGTGTTTGGCGTGCCGTTCCTGCTGATTCTGTCCGCGGTGTATTACGGGTTTTTCCGCAAGGGCAGGGCCAAGGCATCGAACAAGGCCTTGGCGTAACCCGGCAATTGTTCGAACGAACGCGCGCATAACAGCAACGTGCGGCAAGCCCACTCTTCCTGCAACGGCTGGGCGATGAAGCGGCGCGGCGCTGGCCAGCGCGCCAGCGCCGCCTGGGGCACGATGCCCAGGCCGGCGCCGCGGGCCACCATGCGAATCAACCCGTCAAAACCGTCGGCGCGGATGCGCGTCTGCACACGAAAGCCCGCGTGCAGTGCCTGTTCTTCCAGGTACACCGCGAGTGCGCTGGCGGCGGCCAGACCCACGTAGTCATATTGCAGGCTGTCGACAAAGCTCACCGTGCCGCCCGCCAGGGGATGGTCGTGCGGCATGATCAGCGCCAGCGGGTCGTCGCGAAAGGGCAAAGTCTGCAAGCCATGGGTGTCCACGGCGTCGGAGATGATCCCCAGCTCCGCCGTGCCCTGGCGCAAGGCCTGGGTGATGCGCAGGCTGGGCAATTCCTGCAGGTCGATATCGAGGTTGGGGTGTTCGCGCAGAAAGTCCGCGAGCAGTTCCGGCAGGTATTCGCTGAGCGCAGTGGTGTTGCACAGCAGGCGCACCTGGCCTTTGACGCCCTTGGCATATTCCGCCAGGTCCTGTTGCAGGTGCTCGGCCTGTTGCAACAACAGGCGGGCGTGACGGGCCAGGGCCTTGCCTGCCGGTGTGGGGGTGACGCCGCGACGTCCACGCTGGAGAAACTCGATGCCCAACGACGCCTCCATCGCCCGGATGCGGGCACTGGCGGCGGCCAGGGATAAATGGCTGCGGGCCGCGCCGGCGGTGATGTTGCCGGTGTCGAGGGTGTGCAGGTAGAGGCGCAGGTCGATCAGGTCAAAGTGCATGGCTGATGGCTCGAGGGAGTAGACGGGCCTCAGGCTCACGCAAAACAAGAGGCTGCCTCAGTATATGGCGAATTTTAGAGCGCATCGAAAAGTCGCACACTCTGCCCATGAATACCTTCCTCGCGTTTTACCAGAACCTCGGCCCCGCCCTTACCTTGCTGGTGATCGGCACCTTCCTGCTGGCCGGTACGGTCAAGGGTATCATCGGCCTGGGCCTGCCCACTGTCGCCATGGGCATGCTCGGCCTGGCTATGTTACCGGCGCAGGCTGCGGCATTACTGATCATCCCTTCGACCGTCACCAACCTGTGGCAATTGGCATTCGGCGGGCACCTGAGTGCGTTGCTCCGGCGGCTGTGGCCGATGTTGCTGCTGATTTTCCTCGGCACTGGGCTGGGCACGGTGTGGCTGGGGATGGACGGCGGGCAATGGGTGGTGCACGCACTGGGCGCGGCGTTGCTGGCGTATGCACTGAGCGGACTGTTCCTGCCCACGTTCAAGGTCAAGGCCCGGACCGAGCGTTGGCTGGGCCCGGTGTGCGGGCTGATCACCGGCCTCATCACCTCGGCCACCGGTGTGTTTGTGATTCCTGCCGTACCGTACCTGCAGGCACTGGGTTTGAATCGCGATCAACTGGTGCAGGCGTTGGGGTTGTCGTTCACGGTATCGACCCTGGCCCTGGCCGCCGGTCTAGCCTGGCGCGGCACCTTGGGCGCTGGCGCAATCAATGCCTCGTTGCTGGCCTTGGTGCCGGCGCTGCTGGGCATGTGGCTGGGCCAGGTGGTGCGCCAGCGCATCAGTGCGGTGCTGTTCAAGCGGGTATTTTTTATCGGCATGGCACTGCTGGGCGGGCATTTGCTGATCGGCGGTTAACAATTAGTGATCCATTCGTGCCTTGTGGTCAAAGGTATTTTGCCCGGTGCCGGCTTATTCCGAAGGGCCGAGGTGGATAGGCTGCGTCCAGACATTTTCAACCTTCTGGATGCTTCCCATGAAAAAAGTACTCTTGCTCAACGGCGGTAAAAAGTTCGCCCACTCCGATGGCCGCTACAACACCACCCTGCATGACACCGCCTTGGCGGTATTGGACCGAGGCGGTATCGACGTCAAGGTCACCCATATCGACGAAGGCTACGACGTGGCTGAAGAGGTCGCCAAATTCCTCTGGGCAGACGTGATCATCTACCAGATGCCCGGCTGGTGGATGGGCGCGCCGTGGATCGTCAAGAAGTACATCGACGAAGTCTTCACCGAGGGCCACGGCAGCCTGTACGCCAGCGATGGCCGCACCCGTTCCGACGCCTCGCAGAAATACGGCAGCGGTGGGCTGGTCCAGGGCAAGCACTACATGCTGTCACTGACCTGGAATGCACCGCAGCAAGCCTTCGACGATCCGACCGATTTCTTCGAAGCCAAGGGCGTGGATGCGGTGTACTTCCCGTTCCACAAAGCCAACGAGTTCCTCGGCATGACCGGCCTGCCGACCTTCGTGTGCGTGGACGTGATGAAACGCCCGGCCATCGAGGTGGATGTGGCGCGCTACGAACAGCATCTGGCGCGGGTGTTCAACCTCTCGGTGTAAGCTGCGGTACACCGATAACGAGGACCGCCCGTGAAAGCCCGATCCGATGAGCTACAGATCTTCGTCAGCGTGATTGAGTGCGGCTCGATTTCCGCCGCCGCGGAGCAGGTCGGGCAGACGCCATCGGCGGTCAGTCGCACCCTGTCGCGCCTGGAAGCCAAGCTTGAGACCACGCTGATCAACCGCACCACGCGGCGCATGGACCTGACCGAGGAGGGCAAGTACTTCTTCGAGCAGGCCAAGCTCATCCTGGCGCAGATGGACGAGCTGGAAGAGCGCCTGTCGTCACGTCAGAAGAACCCCGCCGGACGCCTGCGCATCAATGCCGCCGTGCCGTTCATGCTGCATGGGATCGTGCCCTACATCGCCGAATTCCGCCGTTTGTACCCGCAGATCCAGCTGGAGTTGAACAGCGATGACCTGATCATCGACCTGCTGGAACAGAGCACCGATATTGCGATTCGCATCGGTGCCCTGGCCGACTCAACCCTGCATGCGCGATCCCTGGGCTGTACGCCGCTGCATATCCTCGCCAGCCCTGATTACCTCAAACAGTACGGCACGCCGACGACGGTCGCCGAGTTGGCTGACCACACCCTGCTGGGCTTTACCCAGACCGAAACCCTCAACCACTGGCCGCTGCGCCATGTGGAAGGTGACCGCTGGCTGATCGAGCCCAGCGTGGCCGCGTCCAGTGGTGAAACCCTGCGCCAGTTGGCGTTGGAAGGGCAGGGCATTTGTTGCCTGTCGAACTTCATGACCGTCGAAGACATCAATGCCGGGCGCCTGGTGCCGGTGCTGGAGGCGTTCAACAGCGGGTATCGCCAACCGATCCACGCGGTGTTCTACCGCAACTCGCAATTGGCGCTGCGCATCCAGTGCTTCCTGGACTTTATCCAGGCCAAGCTGGCGCGGTATGCCTGCTGATTCGTGACCCTCACGCAAGAGTGAATTGGGCGGTGCGGGCTTATTCGTCAGGGATGAGTCCGTAACAATGGACCCATCACTTACCCCGTCAGGAGCACTCTCCATGCACGTATTCATTACCGGCGCAGCCGGTTTTATCGGCGGTTCCATCGCCACCGGCCTGGTCAAGGCCGGTCACACGGTCACCGGCCTGGTACGTAGCGCCGAGCAAGCGGCTGAAATGACCGCCCTGGGCATCAACCCGGTGATCGGCACCCTCGACGATGCTGCTGTGTTGACCGAGCAAGCGCACAAAGCCGATGCAGTGATCAATGCCGCGAGCAGCGACCATCGTGCTGCGGTGGAAACCCTGCTGGCCGCACTGAAAGGTTCGGACAAGCCATTCCTGCACACCAGCGGTTCGAGCATCGTGGGGGATGCGTCGGGCGGTAAGTCCAGCGATGTCATCTATTTCGAAGACAGCCTGCCGGAACCGACCGTCGACAAGGCTGCCCGCGTGGCCATCGACAACCTGATCCTGGCGGCCGCAAAAGACGGCGTGAACTCAGCGGTGATCTGCAACACGCTGATCTACGGCCACAGTCTCGGTGTGAAGCGCGACAGCGTGCAACTGCCGCGCTTGCTCAAGCAGGCACGCAAGAGCGGTGTGGTGCGCCATGTCGGCACCGGGCAGAACATCTGGTCCAACGTGCACATTGAAGACGTGGTGGCGCTGTACCTGCTGGCACTGACTCGCAACGTGCCGGGTACGTTCTACTTTGTGGAAAGCGGCGAGGCCTCGTTTATCGACATGACCACGGCGATTGCCCAAGCCCTGAACCTGGGCCGGCCGCAGGATTGGCCGTTGGCCGAGGCTGAGGCCGAGTGGGGCTATGAAATGGCCAACTATGGCCTGGGCTCCAACAGCCGCGTGCGCGGCAGGCATGCCCGCGAGTTGCTGGGCTGGGCGCCGAAGCGTACGTCCGTAGTCGAGTGGATTCGCCACGAGATGGTTTAACAGAGGTGGGACACGGAGGGTATGCAGCTTAAGCGGTCGCCATTGGGCGGCCGTTTGTGTTTATGGACTGAATGAACGTGTACATGGATTGCGTGAAAGGCTTCCAGCCTAGAGAATGCAAGGATTCTGTTATCAGGCTTATGCCCGCCTGCGGTTTTTGGCGATGAAAGACTTGGAGTCTCGAATGATAAAAACCATAGTGATTAAAGGCTTCAAGTCTATTCCAGAGTTGACGCTAGAGTTAGGACGAGTTAATTGCTTTATCGGCGCCAACGGTGTCGGTAAAAGTAATATCTTGGAGGCCATTGGTGTTTTGGGCGCAGCAGCAAACGGCGTAGTTGATTCGGAGTCTCTTCTGCGACGTGGCGTCAGACCTGGTTTGCCGAGACTTTACAAAACGTCGTTCACCGGCGGAAGAACGCCGCCAGAAATTCGATTGAGTGCCATAGGTGCTCAAAGTGAGGAATATCGAACTTCAATTTTGAACCCTATTGATAAGCCTGAGCCGGCTTGGGAGTTCAAGACAGAGTATCTACGAGATTCGAATACTGAGATTCTGACTGCCGGTGTCAGAAGTTTGAAAAATTTGAAACCTACTGCTGGATTGGCGGCACTTAAGTTGGTGGATCTTTCACCGGATAACCCGGCTGCCAAATTGATGCAGCAGTTGCAGGACTACGCGATTTATAGCCCGAATACACCCACCCTACGGGCAATGGTGGCTGACCCGCAAACGCGTTCACCGCTGGGGTTGTCGGGCGGGCGGCTGGCTGACGCATTTGCTGAACTCAAGAGTGCTTTGGACGCTGATCCGCAATTGATGGACTCCGTACTGGAGTTAATCGACTGGGTTATCGATATTGACGCCGTATCAACGGCAAATTCTTTATTGTCACCCTCGGTATCCCGTACTGGCCAAAGCGTTCTAAAGCTTACTGATCGATATATGAAAAGTGGGCGCAACTCTCTCACGGCATACGACGCCAGTGAGGGCGCTTTGTACGTATTGTTCAGTGCAATTCTATGTTTATCTCCTGCCGCGCCGATGGTGCTTGCGATTGACAATCTGGATCAAGCCTTGAACCCGCGTCTTGCCATGCGGCTGACTGAAAAACTGTCTTATTGGTTGAAGAAAAACGATGCCCGCAGACAGCTACTGTTTACAACTCATAACCCTGCCGTACTTGATGGACTTGACCTTTCGGATGATGAAATTCGTTTATTTGCGGTTGATCGCAATAGTGAAGGCCATACCAGTGTTATTCGGATAGAGCCAACCGAAAAGCTACTGAAAATGAACAAAGAATATCCGCTGTCCCGGCTATGGATGATGGGGCACCTAGGGGCGCTGCCCAATGTCTGACTTGCGCATCGCGTTGATCGCCGAAGGAAAAACCGACCTGGTGGTGGTGGAGGCTGCTCTTAAGGCGATTTTATTAGAGCCGTTTGTTCTCAAACTGATACAACCAGAAGCATCTTCACGTGAACTGGGTGAGGGCTGGGGTGGTGTTGCCAAGTGGTGTCATCAAAGTGTCGAGCGCGGTGAGGGCGTATTGCATGATGATCCAACACTTTTTTTGTATGACTTTTACATCATTCATTTGGACGCTGATGTGGCTGGCATGACGTATGCGCATGCCAGGCTTGAAGAGCTTGCTCAGCAACACAGTTGGGGCGCGTTGCCGTGTCAGATGCCGTGTCCTGTTGCACAGGATTCGGTTACCGCTTTGCGTACCGTCCTGCTGTCCTGGCTAGGCAATCCTGTTCCCACAAGCAAGACAGTGATTTGTATTCCCTCCAAGGCTATTGAGTCTTGGTTGGCGGCCGCCATCCTCCCGGCGACTGCAACTGCGCTTACAGATATCGAATGCAATTTTAATATGAAAACGGTATTGGCTCAGTTGCCCAAGGCGTCCCGGATCAACAAGCGAGCTGACTACATATTGAGAGCCCCTTTAGTCCAGAGTAGATGGAAGCGGGTATGTCAGCTTTGCACCCAGGCCGATGTCTTTGATCAGGATGTCAGAGCTGTGTAGTCTTCGTCGGCTGTTAAGATTCCCGCGATTTTCACACCCTTCAAAAAAGGCGATCAGTCAGGATCGCGTTTGTCATCATTGATGGCTGAAGTTTTTACTGACTTATACTTTTTGGTACCTCATGAACCTCACTCGTCTGCGCGCCGATGCCCTGGCCGGCCTCACCACGTCCTTTGCGCTGCTGCCCGAATGCATCGCCTTTGCCCTGGTGGCTCACCTCAACCCGCTGATGGGGCTGTACGGCGCCTTTATCATCTGCACCCTCACGGCGTTGTTCGGCGGCCGGCCCGGCATGGTGTCCGGGGCGGCAGGCTCGATGGCGGTGGTGATCGTCGCGCTGGTGGTGCAGCACGGCGTGGAATACCTGCTGGCTACGGTACTGCTGGGCGGGCTGATCATGGTCGCGTTCGGCCTGTTGCGCCTGGGCAAGCTGGTGCGCATGGTGCCGCACCCGGTGATGCTGGGGTTCGTCAACGGCCTGGCGATCATCATTGCCCTGGCCCAGTTGGAACATTTCAAGAACGGTGAACGCTGGCTCAGCGGTACGCCGTTGTACGTGATGACGGGCCTGGTGCTGGTGACCATGGCCATCGTCTACCTGCTGCCGCGCATCACCCGTGCGGTGCCGCCGGCCCTGGTGGCGATCCTTGGCGTGGGCCTGGCCGTGTACCTGCTCGGCCTGCCGACCCGTACCCTCGGCGACATGGCCCACATCGCCGGCGGCCTGCCGAGCTTCGCGCTGCCGCAGATCCCCTGGACCCTGGAAACCCTCGGCATCATCGCCCCCTATGCGTTCCTGATGGCCATGGTCGGCCTGCTGGAAACCCTGCTGACCCTGAACCTCACCGACGAAATCACCGAGACCCGTGGCTACCCCGACCGCGAAAGCGTGGCCCTGGGCGCGGCGAATATGCTCTCGGGCCTGTTCGGCGGGATGGGCGGTTGCGCGATGATCGGGCAAACCGTGATCAACCTCAGCTCTGGCGGGCGTGGACGTTTCTCCGGGGTGTTCGCCGGGGTGATGATCCTGCTGTTTATTTTGTTTCTGTCACCGCTGATCGAGCGGATCCCGCTGGCGGCGCTGGTGGGGGTGATGTTCGTGGTGTCCCAGCAGACCTTCGCCTGGGCGTCCCTGCGGGTGATCAACAAGGTGCCGCTCAATGATGTGCTGGTGATTATCGCGGTAACAGTGATCACGGTGTTCACCGACCTGGCCACCGCCGTGCTGTGCGGCATCGTGATCGCAGCACTGAACTTTGCCTGGCAACAGGCCCGTGAGCTGTACGCCGATGAGCATCTGGAAGCGGATGGCAGCAAGCTCTATCGCCTGCACGGTACGCTGTTCTTTGCCTCGACGACGCCGTTCCTGAACCAGTTCGACCCGGCCAACGACCCCGCCCAGGTGACGCTGGATTGTCGTCACCTGAGCTTTGTCGACTACTCGGCGATTGCCGCACTGATGACCCTGCGCGAGCGCTACAGCAAGGCCGGCAAGCATTTGCGCGTGCTGCATTTGTCCGAACGCTGCAAGAAGCTGCTCAAGCGTGCCAAGGTTCACCACGACTGATCACATACCCCTGTAGGAGCGAGCTTGCTCGCGAAAAACCAGAGAGCGCCGCGGGCATCCAGAAAGCCCGCGTTGTCGTTGGCGATCTTCGCGAGCAAGCTCGCTCCTACAGAGGGCGATGCAGCCTTGCATTACGGCCCGACCAGGTCTTCCAGTTCCTGGGCGCGGGTCTGGGTCATGTCCAGCACGCAGCCGGTGCCGTTGACCTGGTCGATGGTGCCGCCGGTAGCCGAGCCGACGAAGGCACAATTGGCGTCACGGTACTTGATCCACAGGCGCTGCAGGTCCTGCAGTTGCTGCCTGCGGTTGCCTTCCTGGGCGGCGAGGGCGGTTCTGTAGGCTTTGTTCAGGCGCGTGTCTTGCACCTTGGTTTCCTTGACGTTGCAGCTGACCATGTCGGCAGTGGTATTGGCGCCGTCCATGCATTTTTTCAGCGCCGGGTTGTCGGCAGCGGCGGCAGTGCCGCACACGGCGAGAAGCAGGGCGCCGGCGGCGAGTGTGGTGCGAATCATGCTCGATTTTCCTGGCATCGGTGGATGTGCATTCTATGACTCAAGCCTCTTCGTTGAGTTTCCAGCCTTCTCTGAACTTCATGTAAGAACACCCCCCGAATTTTCATGCGCGGCCCTTGGGCATACCCCAACGCGACAGCGCTTATCTGTGGGCGAAAGTTACTTTCATAAAATTTGAAAATGCTCCTCGGTAATGATTTATGAGTTTCACAACCAACTCGACGTGACCCTTTCCGAGGAGTACCGCATGGCCGCATCACCGGGCTTCGGGCTGTTGGCATACGCTGCCATCGCCATCATTGCTTTGATCGTGCTGATCGCACGTTACCGGCTCAACCCGTTTATCGTCATCACCCTGGTGTCCATCGGCCTGGCGCTGATGGCCGGGATGCCGGCGGACACCATCATGGGTTCCTACGAGGCGGGCGTCGGCAAAACCCTGGGGCATATCGCCCTGGTCGTGGCGCTGGGCACCATGCTCGGCAAGATGATGGCCGAGTCCGGTGGCGCCGAGCAGGTGGCGCGCACGCTGATCAACCGTTTCGGCGAACGTAATGCCCATTGGGCCATGGTGTGCATCGCCTTCCTGGTGGGGCTGCCGCTGTTTTTCGAAGTGGGCTTTGTATTGCTGGTGCCGATCGCCTTTACCGTGGCGCGGCGCGTGGGGGTGTCGATCCTGATGGTCGGCCTGCCAATGGTTGCCGGCTTGTCGGTGGTGCATGCGTTGGTGCCGCCGCACCCGGCGGCGATGATGGCCGTGCTGGCGTATAACGCGTCGGTGGGGCAGACCGTGCTCTATGCGATCCTCATCGGTATCCCGACGGCGATCATCGCCGGCCCGGTGTACGCCAAATTCATCGTGCCGCGTATTCACCTGCCGGCGGAAAACCCGCTGGAACGCCAGTTCATCGAGCGCGA
Source organism: Pseudomonas sp. 1 R 17 (assembly GCF_900067035.1). NCBI lineage: Bacteria > Pseudomonadati > Pseudomonadota > Gammaproteobacteria > Pseudomonadales > Pseudomonadaceae > Pseudomonas > Pseudomonas sp. 1 R 17. Next base: position 77,613 of record NZ_FKLB01000032.1, on the reverse strand, counting down.
ACCCCGTGAGCGTTTGCCGAGCTTTGCACTGACCATGGGCACCATCCTGTTGCCGGTGGTGCTGATGATGATCGGCGGTTGGGCCAACGTGATTTCCACCCCGGGTACGGGCTTCAACCAGTTCCTGCTGTTTATCGGCAACTCGGTGATCGCGCTGCTGGTGGCGACCCTGGTGAGTTTCTGGACCCTGGGCCTGGCGCAGGGCTTCAACCGCGAGTCGATCCTCAGGTTCACCAATGAATGCCTGGCGCCGACCGCGAGTATCACCTTGCTGGTGGGCGCGGGCGGTGGCCTGAACCGGATCCTCGTGGATGCAGGCGTCACTCATGAGATCCTCGGCCTAGCCCATGCCTTCCACTTGTCGCCGCTGGTGATGGGCTGGCTGTTCGCGGCGTTGATGCGGATTGCGACGGGCTCAGCCACGGTAGCCATGACTACGGCTTCGGGCGTGGTAGCCCCGGTCGCCCTGGGCCTGGGTTATCCACACCCGGAATTGCTGGTGTTGGCTACTGGCGCGGGTTCGGTGATCTTTTCCCACGTTAACGACGGCGGCTTCTGGCTGATCAAGGAATACTTCAATATGACGGTGATCCAGACCTTCAAGACCTGGACCGTATTGGAGACCCTGATCTCTGTGGTTGCCTTCGGTCTGACTTACGGTCTGTCCTGCATTTTGTAACCCGGAGCCTCCATGGACATCCTCTACCAGATCCGCGCCCGCCAGGATTCCTTCAGCGCCGGCGAAGGGCGTATCGCCAGGCTGATGCTGGAGGATGTGGGCTTTGCCGCCTCCGCCAGCCTGGAAGAGCTGTCCCAACGGGCCGAGGTCAGTACCGCGACCTTATCGCGGTTTGCCCGCAGTGTCGGTTGCCGGGACTTGCGCGATCTGCGCCTGCAACTGGCCCAGGCCAGCGGCGTCGGCAGCCGCTTCCTGGACCCGGCGGGGTTGCCTGAGCAGTCGGCGTTTCATCGGCAGATTCTTAGCGATATCGAGGCGACGCTGCGCCAGCATTTGTCGGGTTTCAACCAGGCCAGCTTTGTCGATGCGGTCAACCTGCTGGGCAAGGCGCGGATGATCCACGCGTTCGGCATGGGCGGGCCGTCGAGTTTGTGCAGCGATGAATTGCAGGTGCGCCTGGTTCGCCTGGGCTACCCGATTGCCGCCAGCCACGACCCGGTGATGATGCGTGTCACGGCGGCAACCCTGGGGCCGGAACACGCGCTGATCGTCTGCTCGCTCACCGGCCTCACCCCCGAGTTGCTTGATGTGGTGGCGCTGGCTCGCAACTACGACGCGCGCATCGTCGCCATCACCCTGGCCGACTCGCCCCTGGCGCAGTTGGCGGATGTGCTGCTGCCGCTGCAACCGGCCGAAACCAGTTTTATCTACAAACCCACGGCGGCGCGCTACGGCATGCTGCTGGCCATCGACCTGCTCGCCACCGAGCTGGCGCTGGCCCTGCCCGACGACAACCAGGAACGTTTGCGCCGGATCAAGCTGGCCCTCGACGATTATCGCGGCGGCCCTGACAGCCTGCCGCTTGGAGATTGATATGACGTACGACACGCTGATTCGCCAGGCGCTGATCATCGATGGCAGCAACACCGAAGGGTTTGTCGCCGATGTGGGGCTGCGTGACGGGCGCATCGAGACCATTGGCGACTTATCGACGGCGGTGGCCGCGCATGAAATCGATGCGACTGGCCGTGTGCTGGCGCCGGGCTTTATCGATGTCCACACCCATGACGACACGGTGCTCATCCGCCAGCCACAGATGCTGCCCAAGCTCAGCCAGGGCGTGACCACGGTGATTGTCGGCAACTGTGGCATCAGCGCCTCACCGGTGAGTTTGCGCAGCGATCCGCCGGACCCGATGAACTTGTTGGGCAGCGCTGCAGCGTTTGTTTATCCCCGTTTCAGCGACTATCGCAGCGCCGTTGAAAGCGCTCATCCAGCGGTCAACGTTGCGGCATTGATCGGTCACACGGCGCTGCGCAGTAACCACATGGACGACCTGCATCGCACTGCCACACCGGATGAAATCGCCGCCATGCGCGTGCAGTTGCACGAGAGTCTCGAGGCCGGCGCCCTCGGTTTATCCACGGGCCTGGCCTACGCCAGCGCGTTCAGTGCCGAGACCGATGAAGTGCTGCAACTGAGTGAAGAACTCACGTCCTTCGGTGCGGTGTACACCACCCATTTGCGCAGCGAATTCGAACCGGTGCTGGAGGCGATGGACGAGGCTTTTCTGATTGGCCGGCACGCACAGGTACCGGTGATCATTTCCCACCTCAAATGTGCGGGAGCGGGGAACTGGGGGCGTAGTCCGCAGCTGTTGGCAGCGTTGGAATCAGCGGCTAAAACCCATCCGGTGGGGTGTGATTGTTATCCCTATGCGGCCAGTTCCTCGACCCTGGACCTCAAGCAGGTGACCGACGCGTTTCGCATCACGATTACCTGGTCGACGCCGCACCCGGAAGTGGGTGGGCGCGACTTGCAGGACATTGCCGGCGAATGGGACGTCTCCCTGATGGACGCCGCCCGTCGTCTGCAGCCTGCGGGGGCGGTGTACTACGGGATGGATGAAGCGGATGTGCGACGCATCCTTGCGCATCCATTGTCGATGGTGGGGTCTGATGGGTTGCCCGAAGATCCGTTTCCACACCCACGCTTGTGGGGGGCGTTTCCACGGGTGCTGGGGCATTTCAGCCGGGATGTCGGGTTGTTCCCGTTGCATACCGCCGTGCACAAGATGACCGGCTTGTCGGCAGCGCGTTTTGGGTTATCCGAGCGTGGTGAAATTCGTGAAGGGCATTGGGCCGACCTGGTGTTGTTCGACCCGTTGCGGGTGCGGGATGTGGCGGATTTCAATGAGCCACAGCGGGCGGCGCAAGGCATTGACGGCGTGTGGGTCAACGGCGTGTTGAGCTACAGCGATGGTCGGGCGAACGGTCAGCGACCGGGGCGATTCCTGGCGCGCAGTGGGGATTTGCGTGGTGGGTTTTCGACTCTATAGTGGGCGCTTTCATACACGGAGCGATTGCCATGCACTTAGGAAAAGTCACCCCCATCCTGCGGATTTTCGATGAGGCCAAGGCCTTGGAGTTCTACGTCGACTTCCTGGGGTTCACGGTCGATTGGCAGCATCGCTTTGAGGCGAATTATCCACTCTATCTGCAAGTGTCGCTGGGCGATTGTGTGCTGCACCTGTCCGAACATCATGGCGATGCTTCGCCGGGCGCGGCGGTGCGGATTCAGGCGCAAGGGGTGGACACGTACCAGCAGCAGTTGGCAGGCAAGGATTACCGTTACGCCAAGCCTGGGGTTGAGGAAACGCCTTGGGGATCGCGGGAGATGAGCATCAAGGATCCGTTTGGGAATCGGGTGGTGTTTGTTGAGGAAGGTGAGGGCTGAGAGGCAAATCGCAGACAATAAAAAACCGCCTTAGTAGGGCGGTTTTTTATTGCAATCCCGGTTAGTAGCTGGGGTTGCATATTCAGCGGAAGCTATGACCAGCGAGAAGAATACTACTGCCGATTGTCGCGCCCCGCAAGGACTGGCCAAGGCCGACGATTTTCACGCATTTCACTGAATGTTTAAAAAAAACGGTGGCAAGAATTGGCAATAAATTAGCGGAGCTCTGCGGAGGGTTTTCTCATCGCCCGTCACACCTTCGATGAAGATGTTGGTTAGTATCACCCCCGTTCCAAGTATGTCGTTTGTAGGTGGCTGGGTATGCGCGCGGAATTATGGACCGAACGCCACGGGCTAGTAATCCGTGCCGGATTTATGCGGGAGGAACCAAAGCCCGGCCGCCTCATCGGAAGCTATGACCAGCATCCTAAGGCCCACATGTTCCGGTAAGTGTGCTGGAGGTAAGGCCCAACTTACGGAGGGCTGAGTATGTCTAAGTTTGCACGACGTACATGGAACCTCGTAGTGAACTGCCTACGTGCTTATCACGTATGGAAGTTCCTGCGGGACAGCTTCGATGACCGCTAACGTCTGAGAAGTGGAGCCGCTTCGGGTAATACCGAAGCGGCTTTTTGGTTTCTTAAACCCGGAAGTGACTGACCATCTGCTGCAACTGGCTACCCAAACGTGCCAGTTCCACGCTCGATTTTGCCGTCTCATCGCTCGCGGTGGCGGTCTGCTCGGACACGTCACGCACATTCACGATGCTGCGGCTGATCTCTTCGGCCACGGCGCTTTGTTGTTCGGCAGCGGCGGCGATCTGCTGGTTCATCGACTGGATGTTCGACACCGTGCGGGTAATGTTTTCCAGTGACACACCGGCCTTGCGCGTCAGTTCGACACTGCTGTCGGTGAGGCTGCGGCTGTTGTTCATCACGTTGGCGACTTGCTGGGTGCCGTTCTGCAAACCGGCGACCAGGCCTTCGATTTCCTCGGTGGATTTCTGCGTGCGCTGGGCCAGGCCGCGCACTTCGTCGGCGACCACGGCAAAGCCGCGACCGGCTTCACCGGCACGCGCCGCTTCGATCGCTGCGTTGAGGGCCAGCAAGTTGGTCTGTTCGGCCACAGCCTTGATCACGTCCATCACGCTGCCGATCTTGTTGCTCTCTTGTTGCAGGTGCGCCATGGCATCGGTGGAACGTTCCACTTCGGCGGCCAGGCGTTCGATCTGGGCGATGGCCTCGGCCACCACTTTATCGCCTGCGCGGGCCTGGCCGTCAGCGTCGGCGGCGGCCAGAGAAGCTTGCTCGGCGTTGCGTGCGACTTCCTGCACGGTGGCGGTCATTTCGTGCATTGCCGTGGCGACCTGATCGGTCTCGATCTTCTGGCTGTTCACACCGGCGCTGGTCTGCTCGGTGACGGCCGACAGTTCTTCGGCGGCGCTGGCGATCTGGGTCACGCCGTCGCGAATCCCGCTGATCAGTTCACGCAAGGTGGTGCCCATGCGCTGGATGCCTTGTTGCAGTACGCCCAGCTCATCGCGACGGGTGACCTGGATATTGTGGCTCAGGTCGCCGGAGGCGATGCGCTCAACCACGGCCAGGGTTTCCTGCAGTGGACGGGTGATCTGGCGGGTGATCACCAGTGCCGCGATGATACCCACCAGCAGCGCCAGCAGCGTGCTGATCAACTGCAGGCTACGGGCCTGGGCACTTTCGGCGTCGCGACGATCCAGCTGGATGTCGTAGAGCTTGTCGCTGATGGTGACGATGTCGGCGCCTTGGGTGGTCATTTCGGCACGGGCAGCCACGATGTTGGCGTTGGCCGTCTTGTAGTTTTGAACGGCTGTGCGATAGGCGCCCAGGGCGGTTTCCAGGGCGCTCAGCGCGCTTTGCTGGCTGGCGCCGAATGCGACACTGAGGCCTTTCAAGCCGCCGATGGCTTTCTCGATTTGTGCCGCAGCGCGGGCTTCGGTGTCCGGGTTGACGTTATTGGTGTAGCCACGCACTTCGTAGCGGGCTAACTGGAACGCTTGCTTGGCGTTGGTCACCGCCTGGAACTGAGTGAAGCGCTCCGGGCTGTCGGGCATCTGCTGCACGCTGGTGTCCAGCGCATCGATCTGGGCGTTGGCGATATCGGCCTTGTCCCCCATGACCTGGCGAGCAGCGTTGCCGTTACGGTAAGCCTCACGCATTTTGTTCAGGGATTGCTGATAAGCCGTGATGATGGCTTTCTGCTCGTTGAGCAGCTTGACGTTTTCCGGGCTCTTGAAGCTGTCCAGGAGTTTCTGTTGCTGGGCAGCGAAGGTGTCCAGGCTGGTCTGCACGTTCTGCGCCACGGCTTCGTCGCCGTTAGCGAGCATGTATTGCAGGCGCACGATGCGCAGTTTGGTCAGCGACGCGTTGAGCTGGGTGATATCGCTCATCCAGTTACTACGGTCGATCAGGCTGCCGAGGCTGGTCCAGCCGGTGAAGGCCAGGATTGAGGTGAGGACCAGTACCAGGCCAAAGCCCAGGCCCAGTTTGAGGTTGACGCTGATGTTACCGAACCAGCTGTTCATCGAATGCTCCGCGAAGGTGATTTTTTGTCTGCTGGACGGTGTTGTTGTTTGAGCCAGCCAAGGTGTGTAGGCCTGTATCGGCGAAAGGGTTTGAATCTGAAGCGCTTTTATCGTGCGTGCGACGAAGCGTCGCGATCCCGGTGCCGCTCTGCCGTGCAGGGCTCATCACGAGCGGGTCTTGTGTGCTAGTCTGCTGGCCCTTTTAGTTCAGGGCGGCGCGCACATCACTGTTTCCAGTGCTGCCCTACAGCGGAGCCTCTTCATGTCCGAAGTTAATCTGTCCACCGACGAAACCCGCGTCAGCTACGGTATCGGCCGTCAGTTGGGCGACCAACTGCGCGACAACCCACCACCGGGTGTGAGCCTGGACGCGATCCTGGCTGGCCTGACCGATGCATTCGCCGGCAAACCAAGCCGTGTTGACCAGGAGCAAATGGCCGCCAGCTTCAAGGTCATCCGCGAAATCATGCAAGCCGAGGCTGCTGCCAAGGCTGAAGCCGCCGCAGGCGCTGGCCTGGCGTTCCTGGCTGAAAACGCCAAGCGTGATGGCATCACCACCCTGGCTTCCGGCCTGCAATTTGAAGTGCTGACCGCCGGTGACGGCGCCAAGCCGACCCGTGAAGACCAGGTTCGTACTCACTACCAGGGCACCTTGATCGACGGCACGGTGTTCGACAGCTCCTACGAGCGTGGCCAGCCTGCAGAATTCCCGGTAGGCGGCGTGATCGCCGGCTGGACCGAAGCCCTGCAACTGATGAATGCCGGCAGCAAATGGCGCCTGTACGTGCCGAGCGAATTGGCTTACGGCGCTCAAGGCGTTGGCAGCATTCCGCCGCACAGCGTGCTGGTATTCGACGTCGAACTGCTCGACGTTCTGTAAGACCTGCTGGTTACCTGTGGGAACGGGGCCGTTCGTTCCCACAGTGTTTTGCCGGTGTGCTCATGGATGGAACTTGCCATTGAGCTCCGTCGCCGGGCGCAACGCTCGGGCATAGCAGAACAGAAACAGATTACGCACCACTTCCTTGAGCACTCCTGGTTCACTCGAACTCAGGCCGTTGACGTCCAGGTCACCCTGATCCTGCAATTCATTCAGCGCTTCTTCTTCCAGCACCGCACAGACTTCGCCGGTTTCCCGATGAAGGATGCGCAGGTAAGGGTGTGGGCGGTCGAGCCAGGCATCTATCAAATAAGTCATGGGTACATCTCCTTGATGGGTTTCAATGAGAATAATTCTTATTCGTAGAATAGCAAGTGCCTATTGGCAGTTTCCTGGTTTTTCTGTGTGGATATTGCGAGGGGTCAACAGGGAGGGCAAAACGCCATCCCGCGCGGGCGCGGGATGGATGCAGCAGGTTCAGACTTTGCGCACGAACTCGGACTTGAGTTTCATCGGGCCGATGCCGTCGATCTTGCAATCGATATCGTGGTCGCCGTCGCACAGGCGGATGTTCTTGACCTTGGTGCCGACCTTCACGACCAGGGACGTGCCCTTGACCTTGAGGTCTTTGATCACGGTGATGGTGTCGCCGTCCTGCAGGACGTTGCCCACAGAGTCTTTCTTCACGGTTTCATCGCCGGCTGCTTCGGCCTCGCCATTGGCGGACCACTCATGGGCGCATTCCGGGCAGATCAGCTGGGCGCCGTCTTCATAGGTGTATTCGGAATTGCATTTCGGGCAGGGTGGCAACGTGCTCACTAAAGCTCCTTGAGATTCAGGGATGACTAAAAGTCGCACATTATATAGGGTTTTGTGATGTTGCAGGCTGTATGAAATCCAAATGTGGGAGGGGGCTTGCCCCGATGACGGTGTTCCAGCCGATATATCGACTGGCTGATCCACCGCGATCGGGAGCAAGCCCCCTCCCACATTGTAGGTATGGCTTAGTGAGTACGGGCGACCGCAAACTCACTCAGCTCAACCAGGGCATCCCGGTACTCGCTGGCCGGAAGGGCTTGCAGGCACTTGATCGCACGGGCCACGTAGTCACGCGCCAGTTGCGCGGTGTACTCCAGGGAGCCGGAAGCTTCCACGGCAGCGCGGATGGCCTCCAGGTCTTCTATCCCGCCTTTCTGGATCGCCTTGCGCACCAGGGCCGCCTGTTCCGGCGTGCCTTCGCGCATGGTGTAGATCAGCGGCAAGGTCGGTTTGCCTTCGGCCAGGTCGTCGCCGACGTTCTTGCCCAAGGTCTCTGCATCGCCACGGTAGTCGAGCAGGTCGTCCACCAGCTGGAATGCCACGCCCAGATGGTCGCCAAAGGTACGCAGGGCTTCGGCCTGCTCGGCGGTCGCGCCACAGAGCGCGGCGGCACTGTGTGTGGAGGCTTCGAAGAGCATCGCGGTCTTGCCGCGAATCACTTCCATATAGGTTTCTTCGGTGGTGCTGGCGTCGCGAACCTTGGACAGCTGCAGCACTTCGCCTTCAGCGATGATGCGCGTGGCCTGGGAAAGAATCTTCATCACCGGCATCGAGCCCAGCTCGACCATCATTTCGAACGAGCGCGAGTACAGGAAGTCGCCCACCAGCACGCTCGGGGCATTGCCCCACATCGCATTGGCGGTCTCGCGGCCACGGCGCATGCCGGACATGTCGACCACGTCGTCATGCAGCAGGGTCGCGGTGTGCAGGAACTCGATGGTGGCGGCCAGCAGGCGCAGGTCATCGCCTTCGCGGCCCAGGGCCTTGCCACACAGCAGCACTAATAAAGGACGCAGGCGTTTACCGCCCGCCGACGTAATATAGTCGCCAATTTTGGAGACCAGCGGCACTTTAGACGTCAGCTGCTGCTTGATGATGCCGTCGACGGCGCTAAAATCGTCCGCGACCGCGCGGTAGAAAGCTTGGGGTTGCATCAGCGACAGTCGCTCCAGAAGGGTTGCGCGGCATGCTAGGACCCTGACCCCGTAGTGTCAAGGCGCGATAGACGGCCACTTGCAACACCCATTTACCTTGCGTACAATCGCGCACCCTGAACTTCCTGGGCAGCACCTGCCTTACGCAATTGCATTCGGGACGTCCATCCCATGCAGCCATGCCAGCCAATACCTCTTCTTATAAAGCGCTGGGTGAGCAGGATTATCGGAGAAATACCATGTCGTACGCAGTAATTGTTACTGGTGGCAAGCAATACAAGGTCGCCCCAGGTGAATACCTGAAGATCGAAAAACTGGAAATCGCTACCGGCGAATCCGTTACCTTTGATCGCGTTCTGTTGGTCGCCAATGGCGATGACGTGAACATCGGCGCTCCAGTTGTTGCTGGCGCTACCGTTGTGGCTGAAGTGATCTCCCAAGGTCGTCACGATAAAGTCCGCATCATCAAGTTCCGTCGTCGTAAGCACCACATGAAGCGTATGGGCCACCGCCAGTGGTACACCGAGATCAAAATCACCGGTATTCAGGCTTAATTTCAGCCTAATTCCTCACTAGGAGAATTGACTCATGGCACACAAAAAAGCTGGTGGTAGTACCCGTAACGGTCGCGACTCAGAAGCCAAACGCCTTGGCGTTAAGATGTATGGCGGCCAGAAAATCATTCCGGGCAACATCATCGTGCGTCAGCGCGGCACCCAATTCCACGCCGGTTACGGTGTTGGCATGGGTAAAGATCACACCCTCTTCGCGAAAATCGAAGGCGTGATCAAGTTTGAAGTAAAAGGCGCGTTCAACCGCCGTTACGTGAGCGTTGTCGCCGCTTAATTGCGCGATCGCTGGAAAAGCCCTGTCTTGCGACGGGGCTTTTTCGTTTGTGGAGTGAGTCTCTTGCAAAGCTGTTTGTAATGGGCTCAAGCAGCTGGATTTGCGGCTGTTGATTGAGGTCCCTGCGCTCATTTTTGCAAGAGTCTTATGTCTTGGTTTCTTAAGCTCGTCCATGCGGCGAGAGGCGTTTTGTTATGAAGTTCGTTGATGAAGTTTCCATCCGAGTAAAAGCAGGCGACGGCGGTAACGGTTGCATGAGTTTCCGTCGCGAAAAATTCATCGAAAACGGTGGCCCTAACGGCGGTGACGGCGGTGACGGCGGTTCCATCTACATGATGGCCGACGAAAACCTCAACACCCTGGTCGACTACCGTTACACCCGGCACTTCGATGCCGAGCGTGGCTCCAACGGCGGCAGCACCGACTGCACCGGTAAAAAAGGCGAAGACCTGGTACTGCGTGTACCGGTCGGCACCACGATCATCGACTCCGCGACCCAGGAAGTGATTGGCGACCTGACCAAGGCCGGCCAGAAACTGATGGTTGTACAGGGCGGCTGGCACGGTCTGGGTAACACCCGATTCAAGTCCAGTACCAACCGTGCACCGCGCCAGACCACGCCGGGCAAGCCGGGCGAGCAGCGCGACCTGAAGCTGGAAATGAAAGTACTGGCTGACGTGGGCCTGCTGGGCCTGCCGAACGCCGGCAAAAGTACCTTCATCCGCTCGGTGTCGGCCGCCAAGCCGAAAGTCGCCGACTACCCGTTCACCACCCTGGTGCCAAACCTGGGCGTGGTCAGCGTCGACCGCTGGAAAAGCTTCGTGATCGCCGACATTCCCGGCCTGATCGAAGGGGCTTCCGACGGTGCTGGCCTGGGGATTCGCTTCCTCAAGCATTTGTCCCGCACCCGTTTGCTGCTGCACCTCGTCGACATGGCGCCATTGGATGACACCAGTGCACCGGACGCCGCCGAAGTGATCGTCAGCGAACTGACCAAGTTCAGCCCGGCCCTGGCCGAGCGTGATCGCTGGTTGGTGCTGAACAAGTGCGACCAGATCCTCGAGGAAGAGCACGAGGAGCGCGTCAAGGAAATCGTCGATCGCCTGGAATGGACAGGTCCGGTCTACGTGATCTCGGCGATCGCCAAAGAAGGCACCGAGCGCCTGACCCGCGACATCATGCGCTACCTGGAAGACCGTGCCGACCGTCTGGCGGCCGACCCGGTATTCAAGGCCGAACTCGCCGAACTCGATCAGCAGATCGAAGACGAGGCCCGTGCCCAGTTGCAGGCCCTGGACGACCAGCGTGCCTTGCGTCGCAGCGGCGTGAAGTCGGTCCATGATATCGGCGACGATGATTGGGACGAAGAAGACGTGGATGATGAAGACGGTCCGGAAATCATTTACGTGCGCGACTGATAGGTTGCGATAAACTCGAACGCCGCTCCCTGGAGCGGCGTTTTGGTATCCGGGTATAACGTTATGGCCAGCGCTGGGTCGCGCGGCCCTCTATCTAAGGTTGAAGATGATGCGGAGCAAAGTGACAGGTGCGCAGCGCTGGGTCGTAAAGATCGGAAGTGCGCTGCTGACGGCAGATGGCAAAGGCCTGGATCGTGCAGCCATGAGCGTCTGGGTCGAGCAGATGGTGGCCTTGCATGAGGCGGGTGTCGAGTTGGTGCTGGTGTCGTCCGGGGCGGTTGCCGCCGGGATGAGCCGCCTCGGCTGGACCGCGCGACCCAGCGCGATGCACGAACTGCAAGCCGCCGCCGCCATCGGCCAGATGGGCCTGGTGCAAGCCTGGGAATCCAGCTTTGCCGAGCATGGCCGCCACACGGCGCAGATCCTGCTGACCCACGATGACCTGTCCGACCGCAAGCGTTACCTCAACGCCCGCAGCACCTTGCGTGCGTTGGTGGAGCTTAAGGTCATCCCGGTGATCAACGAGAACGACACCGTGGTCACCGACGAGATCCGTTTCGGTGATAACGACACCCTGGCCGCGCTGGTGGCCAACCTGGTGGAGGCCGACCTGCTGGTGATCCTCACCGACCGCGACGGCATGTTCGACGCCGACCCGCGCCACAACCCCGATGCCCAACTGATCTACGAAGCGCGCGCCGATGACCCGGCGCTCGACGCCGTGGCCGGCAGCGTCGGCGGCGCCCTGGGGCGTGGCGGCATGCAGACCAAGTTGCGCGCAGCACGCCTGGCAGCACGTTCCGGGGCCCACACCATCATCGTCGGTGGGCGCCTGGAGCGTGTGCTGGATCGCCTCAAGGCGGGTGAGCGCATCGGTACGTTGCTGTCGCCCGAACGCGGCATGCTGGCGGCGCGCAAGCAATGGCTGGCCGGGCACCTGCAAACCCGCGGCACCCTGGTGCTCGACGATGGTGCGGTGTCGGCGTTGTCTCAGGGCCACAAGAGCCTGCTGCCGGTGGGCGTCAAGTTGGTGCAGGGCAGCTTCCGCCGTGGCGAGATGGTGGTGTGCGTGGCGCCCGACGGTCGTGAGATCGCCCGTGGCCTGGCCAACTACAGCGCCCTGGAAGCGCAGAAAATCATTGGACAATCGTCTGACGCGATTGTCGGACTCTTGGGTTACATGGCGGAACCGGAACTGGTTCACCGCGATAACCTGATTCTGGTCTAAACAAAGGGAATACACGATGCGCGTGATGAAGGGATTGCTCGGCCTGCTGCTGGCCCTGCCGCTGCTGGCTTCGGCCGAAGAAGTTGGCCAGGTGTCGACGGTGTTCAAGTTCGTCGGCCCCAACGACCGGATTGTGGTCGAAGCGTTCGATGACCCCAAGGTCGACGGCGTGACCTGCTATTTGTCACGCGCCAAGACCGGCGGCGTGAAAGGTGGCCTGGGCTTGGCCGAAGACCGTGCCGAAGCCTCGATCGCCTGCCGTCAGGTCGGCCCGATTCGCTTCAAGGGCGAGCTCAAGGACGGCGACGAAGTGTTCAAGGAGCGCACCTCGCTGGTGTTCAAGACCATGCAGGTGGTGCGTTTCCTCGACAAGAAGCGCAATACCCTGGTGTACCTGGTCTACAGTGACCGCTTGATCGAAGGCAGCCCGCAGAACGCGGTGACGGCGATTCCTATTCTGCCGTGGCCGACCGCTCAGTAATCCGCAGGCAAGTTTTGCAATCGGCGTCTATGATTGCAGGCTTGCGGGTTGTAATCTCGAAGCGCTGCTTTGCTAAGAACATGGGAAATCTGGAGTTCGTCATGAGTGCTTTCCACGACCTGAAACTCAAAGCTTTGGACGGACAAGAGCTGCCGCTGGCGCCCTTCAAGGGGCACGTTGTGCTGGTGGTCAACGTAGCCTCCAAGTGTGGCCTGACCCCGCAATACGCTGCGCTGGAAAACCTTTATCAGCAGTACAAGGACCAGGGATTTACCGTGCTTGGCCTGCCGTGCAACCAGTTTGCAGGCCAGGAACCGGGTACCGAGGAAGAAATCCGCGAGTTCTGTAGCCTGAACTACGGCGTGACCTTCCCCCTGGGCAGCAAGCTCGATGTGAACGGCCCTGAGCGTCACCAGCTGTACCGTTTGCTGGCGGGCGAGGGCGCCGAGTTTCCAGGGGATATCACCTGGAATTTCGAGAAATTCCTGCTGGGCAAGGATGGCCGGGTCCTCGCGCGTTTCTCGCCGCGCACCGCACCGGATGATCCAACGGTCGTGCAGGCTATCGAAAAAGCCCTGAATTGAGCACCTGTCGGTGCAGCTTCAAGTTGTAAGCTTGAAGCTGCAAGTAGAAGCACATGCGCGGCTCTTGCAGCTTTAAGCTTGCAGCTGGCCGCTGCTTTCATACCCCTTAATCACCCAAATCAATAGTGCTATTCGGCACGCTGCACTCCTCATATTATCCGCATCATAAACCTCGTCTTCCGCGGAGTGCTCCCATGCCTGTCCAAGCCTTGTTCAAACCGTTCCAGCTCGGTGCACTGCAGCTGTCGACCCGTGTGGTCATGGCGCCGATGACCCGTTCGTTTTCCCCAGGTGGCGTGCCTGATTCCAAGGTCATCGAGTACTACCGCCGCCGTGCCGCTGCCGGCGTGGGCCTGATCATTACCGAAGGCACCGTGGTTGGTCACCCAGCCTCCAATGGCTACCCGAATGTCCCGCATTTCTACGGCGAGGCGGCGCTGGCCGGCTGGAAGAAGGTCGTCGATGCCGTGCACGCCGAAGGTGGCAAGATTGTCCCGCAGCTCTGGCACGTGGGCAGTGTGCGCCGCATCGGTACCGAGCCTGACGCCAGTGTGCCGGCCTACGGCCCGATGGAAAAACTCAAGGATGGCAACGTGGTCGTCCACGGCATGACCACCCAGGACATCAAGGATGTCATTGCCGCGTTCGCCCAAGCCGCCAAGGATGCCCAGGGCATCGGCATGGACGGCGTGGAAATCCATGGCGCCCACGGCTATCTGGTCGACCAGTTCTTCTGGGAAGGCAGCAACCAGCGCACCGACGAATACGGCGGCAGCCTGGCCAACCGTTCGCGCTTTGCCATCGAGTTGATCCAGGCCACCCGCGCCGCCGTCGGCCCGGACTTCCCGATCATCTTGCGTTTCTCCCAGTGGAAGCAGCAGGACTACACCGCACGCCTGGTGCAAACCCCCGAGGCCTTGGGTGAATTCCTCAAGCCGTTGTCTGATGCCGGTGTGGATATTTTCCACTGCTCCACCCGTCGTTTCTGGGAGCCGGAGTTCGAAGGTTCCGACCTCAACCTCGCCGGCTGGACCCGCCAACTCACGGGCAAACCGACGATCACCGTGGGCAGTGTCGGCCTGGATGGCGAATTCCTGCAGTTCATGGTCAACACCGACAAGGTTGCCCAACCGGCCAGTCTGGAAAAGCTGCTGGAGCGCTTGAACAACGACGAGTTCGACCTGGTCGCTGTTGGCCGTGCGCTGCTGGTGGATCCGGATTGGGCCGTGAAGGTGCGTGAAGGTCGTGAAGGCGACATTCTGCCGTTCAGTCGCGAGGCGTTGACGACCCTGGTGTAGGGGGGAGCCCAGGCCTGCGTTCACTATCGACGGCTGAGCGTGAGGGTTTAGCTGTTTCAGGCGAAAGGCTGGGTATTGAATACCCGGCCTTCCGCTTGTGTTCAGGCCATCATTCGCCTCAATGCTTATTGCCTTGTCCTTGGTCCATATGGATTAAAGCTAGAAGTGCTGTCCGTCTGGTCGGAACGTGCCCATTGAGGTGGCCTGACGGAACATTGCTCCTGGTTTGGGCGCGTACCCCCAGGTAGTGGAAGGCGGTCAGTGGGCCGCGGGCGTTGCCAGTCGTTCTGCGCCGGCTGCCAGGCGTTTTGCGAGTGTGTGGACTGTGGGCGGTTGTCATGGTTGTGCGGTGGGCGTTGCCAGTCGTTCTGCGCCGGCCGCCAGGCGTTTTGCGGGCGTGTGGACTGCGGGCGGTTGTCATGGTTGTGCGATGGGTGTTGCCAGTCATTCTGCGCCGTTTGCCAGTTGTTTTGCGGGCGCGAAGGTTGCGGGCGGTTCCAGCCAGTGTTTGCGTGGTTCTGGTGGTTTTGACCGCTTCCGGATGGGGATGCCCATGCGGAGGGGTTGAATGGTTGGAATCTCAGCGCCATTGATCCATTTATCAGTGTCGACATAGTGCTCTCTATTAGTTTTTCAGCATGAATGACCTGCCTCGTTCGAGTGTGTTTCACAGGGACACACCCCCTCTTACGGCAGGTGTCATATCAGTGGTGATAATTCGTTCGACGTTCCGGAAATATCCTGTTGTGGCGTGCCGATTCAGGCAGTCCCAAGCAGGGATTCCTACCGTTGAAACCAATATTCAAGGGGTAGGCAGGCAGGACCGGGAATTGGCCTACGTCATTCGTAGAGGGTTCAACGAATGTCAGGCAGTGTTGGAGCTGCCAAATGTTCTGCGCACACATCGCGTAACTGGTTCTCGAACTGCTCGATAATCGCCGGCCAGCCCTGGCGGCTCGCATGTTGGCGTGCATTGAGGCGGGCCCTGCGCAAATGTTCGCTGTCTTCCAGCAACCATCTGGCCGCATCGCAAAACGCGTCCTCATCACCCGGCATGGCCAGCACACCGTTGTAACCATGGCGGATATGCTGGGTCGCCGCCGCCTGGTCGTACGCCACCACACCCAGCCCGGAGGCCATGGCCTCGAGCACCACATTGCCGAAGGTTTCGGTCAGGCTGGGGAACAGGAACACATCCCCGGATGCGTAATGCCGCGCCAGTTCTTCGCCGCGCTGGGTGCCACAGAACACCGCGTCGGGCAGGTCGCGCTCGAGCATCGGGCGTTGCGGGCCATCGCCGACGATGATCAGTTTCAGCCGACGCTGTGGATAAGTTGCCTGCAGCGCGTCAAAGCAGCGCTTGAGCAGCCCGAGGTTTTTCTCCTGGGCCAGGCGCCCCACGTGCAGTACGGCAATATCGTCGTTTTCCAGGCCCCAGCTTTCCCGTAGTGCGTTGTCACGCTTGGCCGGGTGGAATAATTGGCTGTCCACCCCGCGCGCCAGCATCCCCAGTCGCTCGAAATGCCGGCGCTCCAGTTCCAGGCGTTGGCTGGCGCTGGGCACCAGGGTCAAGGTCGAACGGTTATGAAACCAACGCAGGTAGTGCGTAACCATGCGGCTTAACAGGCTTAGGCCGTACTGGTTGGAGTACTGCTGGAAATTGGTGTGAAAACCGCTGACCACGCTGATTCCCAGGCGCCGCGCCGCCCGCAGCGCCGACAGCCCCAGCGGGCCCTCGGTGGCGATGTAGAGCACGTCGGGGCGCTGGCGTGTCCAGCGGCGCAGCAACTTGTGCATCGACGACTGGCCCCATTGCAGGCCTGGGTAACCCGGCAGCGGCCAGCCACGGCAGAGCAGCAAGCCATCATCGCTGGGCCGGCTTGCATCGGCGCCCTGGCGCGGGCGAACCAGTTCAACTTGATGGCCACGCGCGCGCAAACCTTCGCACAGGCGGCCAAGGGTATTGGCCACCCCGTTGATCTCTGGCGGGAAGGTTTCGGTGATGAGAGTGATGTGGAGCGAAGCTGTCGTCATGACCCACAGTGTCGCCGTGGGCCATGTCGCCATTGTGTCATGCAGATGATGGATTTATGACTTGGCCACTTTCGGCGTCGCCATGGCCTCGGCGCCCTGTTCGCGCACCCAGAACAAGGTCGCCCCGGCCACTGCCGCCGGCATCATCAACAGGTTGACCACCGGCACCAGCAGCACCAGGTAGACGATGCCGCCGAAGCTCATGCTCTGCCAGCGCTTCTGGCGCAGCCAGGCGAGCATTTCGTTCCAGCCCAGCTTGTGGTTATCGGCCGGGTAGTCGATGTATTGGATCGCCATCATCCACACGCCGAACAGCAACCACAGTGGCGCGGCGATCAGGTTGACCACCGGAATGAACGACAGGATAAACAGGCCGATGGCCCGTGGCAGGAAGTAGCCCAGCTTGCGCATTTCCCGGGCCAGGGTACGCGGAACCATTTCAATCAGTTCGCCCCAGCTGAAGGCCGGGAAGTCATCGGTACCCCGTACCACCACTTCGACTTTCTCGGAAAGAAAGCCGTTGAACGGTGCCGCGATGATATTGGCGAGCATGGTGAAGGTGAAAAACACCATCAGCACCACCAGCACCACAAACAGCGGCCATAGCAGGTAATTCAGAAAGCTCAGCCAGCCGGGCAGGGTCGGCATCAAGTGGTCGACCCACAGGCTGAACTGATGGCCGGCAAAGTAGATCAAGCCGATGAACAGCACCAGGTTGATCGCCAGCGGCAGCAACACAAACAGGCGCAGGCCGGGGCTCAGCACCAGTTTGAGGCCTTCACGCAGGTATTGCGGGCCGGAAAGAACAGGGGCGGGCATGGAGAACTCCGAGCAGGATGACGAACGCGCCGACCTTACCGGCTTTGCCTTCAAGGCGAAAGCGTGGTCGGTGTGACGACATCAACGGTAACAAAGGCGTCGATTAATCGGCCTGACTGCATAGAGACCGCCTATGAGCTGGATTGTTATTCCGTATTTCCTTAATCTTGCCCCCCTCGATACGCTGCACCCATTATTTTTCAGGGCCTGCGAGTTAAAGCCTTCCCCAAGTGCTTCGTGGTCCCTTTTTTATTCCAGCCGTCTTGTAGTCCGGGCGGTCGATAGGAGTGAGTCATGTCTGATACCCGTCATTCGCGAGTGATTATTCTCGGTTCCGGCCCTGCCGGTTACAGCGCTGCCGTCTACGCTGCCCGGGCCAACCTCAAGCCGCTGCTGATCACCGGCATGCAGGCGGGCGGTCAGTTGACCACCACCACTGAAGTCGACAACTGGCCGGGCGATGTCCACGGCCTGACCGGTCCGGTGCTGATGGAACGTATGAAAGAACACGCCGAGCGCTTTGAAACCGAGATCGTGTTTGATCACATCAACAAGGTCGACTTCTCGAAAAAACCTTACAGCCTGACCGGCGACAGCGGCGTCTACACCTGCGACGCACTGATCATCGCCACTGGCGCCAGCGCTCGTTACCTGGGCTTGCCATCGGAAGAAGCGTTCATGGGCAAGGGCGTTTCCGCTTGCGCCACCTGTGACGGGTTCTTCTACCGCAACAAGCCGGTCGCCGTGGTCGGTGGCGGCAACACGGCCGTGGAAGAGGCGCTGTACCTGGCCAACATCGCCAGCACCGTGACCCTGGTTCACCGTCGCGAGACGTTCCGCGCCGAGAAGATCCTGATCGACAAGCTGCACGCCCGTGTCGCCGAAGGCAAGATCATCCTCAAGCTCAACGCCACCCTGGATGAAGTCCTGGGCGACAACATGGGTGTGACCGGTGCTCGCCTGAAAAACAACGACGGCAGCTTCGACGAGCTGAAAGTCGACGGCGTGTTCATCGCCATCGGCCACACCCCGAACACATCGTTGTTCGAAGGCGTGCTGGAAGCCAAAGACGGTTACCTGGTGGTGCAAGGCGGTCGTGAAGGCAACGCCACCGCGACCAACATCGAAGGCATCTTCGCTGCCGGCGACGTGGCCGACCACGTCTACCGCCAGGCCATCACCTCGGCCGGCGCCGGTTGCATGGCGGCCCTGGACGCCGAGCGTTACCTCGACGGTTTGAAGGACGCTGCGTTCTAAATTGTTGAAATAAAAAAACCGGCAGCGAGGCCGGTTTTTTTATGGGTGCAATTTAAATCTGGGAGGGACAAGCCCTCTCTCACATTTGCATCTGACTCAGGATTTGCGGGTCAGTGGCTGGGCGGCGAATTTCACACCTGCCAACCCATGGGCAATCAACGCGCGGATATTGCCATGGTCACTGCCCTCAGGCGTGGCCACCACCGAGCGGTAATGCTCGCCAAACGCCAGCAGCGCTTCCTGGTCGCTCAAGCCTTCCAGCAGCGCCAGGCCCAAGGTCTTGCACGAACCTTCGTTCTGCCCGGCAGCGTTTTCCACATCGCCGTTGGTGAAGGCCTGCGGCTGGTAATCGTAACCGGCAGCGACAAACGCCAGGGTGTCGGCAAAAACGTGTGCGCCGCTGTCGAGGCTGGCGCGCAGGGTGTTCAAATCAGTCATGGGTCTTTCCTTTGGCGAACGCCGCCTGTTGTTCGGCGCTGGCTTCTTGCTGGTATTGGGCTTTCCACTCGGCGTACGGCATGCCGTACACCACTTCACGGGCGTCATCGAGGCTCAGCTCGATCTGGCGCTCGTCGGCCTCGGCCTTGTACCACTTGGACAGGCAGTTACGGCAGAAACCGGCGAGGTTCATCAGGTCGATGTTCTGCACATCCTTGCGGCTGTCCAGATGCGCCACCAGCCGGCGGAAGGCGGCGGCTTCGAGTTCGAGGCGTTGTTGATCGTTCATAGGGCTCACTGACAATTCAGGGGTTAGCGGCTGGCCGCCAGGGTAATCGACACCGACTCGGCAAAGCGCAGCGCATGGGGCTTGTCCACTTCGACTTCGGCGTACAGCACCGATTCGTTGCTCATCACCAGGTCCAGCAGTTCCTGGGTCAGGCGCTCCAGCAAGGCAAAGCGGTTGCCTTCCACGTGGGCGATGATGGCCTTGGTGATGGTGCGGTAGTTCAGCGCGTGGTCGATGTCGTTGTCGCGCACGGCTTCCTGGGCGGCATACAGGATGGTCAGGTTGATCAGCACATCCTGCTTGTTGAGGATTTCGTCCTCATTGATACCGATGAAGGTGCGCAGGCACAGGTCCTTGACCCGGATGCGCGCCATGCCTGGTTGAAGTTGTGGCATTGCTACTTGCTCCGTCCAATCAGTTGCAGGAACTCCATGCGCGTGGTGTTCGACTCGCGGAACGCGCCGAGCATCACCGAGGTGTTCATGGTTGAATTCTGTTTTTCCACGCCGCGCATCATCATGCACATGTGCTTGGCTTCGATCACCACGGCCACACCGGCGGCCTGGGTCACGTCCTGGATGGCGTCGGCGATTTGCCGGGTGAGGTTTTCCTGGATCTGCAGGCGCCGGGCGAACATGTCGACGATACGCGCCAGCTTCGACAGGCCCAGCACCTTGCCGGTCGGAATATAGGCCACGTGGGCCTTGCCGATAAAGGGCAGCAGGTGATGCTCGCACAGCGAATACAGCTCGATGTCCTTGAGGATCACCATCTCGTCGTTGTCGGAGGCGAACAGTGCGCCATTGACGATTTCCTCGAGGTTCTGTTCATAGCCATGACACAGGTACTGCATGGCCTTGGCGGCACGCTTGGGGGTGTCGAGCAAGCCTTCGCGTTCCGGGTCTTCGCCCAGGCCCTTGAGGATCTCGCGGTAATGGTGGGGCAGAGATAAGGTCATACAACATCCTCACAAACGGCTTACTTGATATGCCGCCCGCCGTTGACGGTCAGGGTGGTACCGGTGACATAGGGGTTGTCCAGCAGGTAACGCACACTCTGGTAGATCACCTCGGGACCAGGCTCGATGCCCAGGGCCGACTTGGCCAGCACCTTGGTGCGATAGGCCGCGTCGTCGCCTTCGTTGAACATCACCATCGCCGGGGCGATGCCGTTGACCTTGATCAGCGGCGCAAACTGCGTGGCGAACGACAGCGTGAGGCTCTCGAGCCCGGCCTTGGTGGCGCAGTAGGCGATGTGCTGGCGGCTGCCCTTGCGCACCACGTCATCGCTGATATGCACGATGTCGGCAGGTGTCGAGCGTTGCAGCAAGGGTGAACAATGCAGGTTGATCAGGTACGGCGCAAGCATGTGCACGCTGAACATGTCGGTAAAGGCACGGCTTTCGTCGCCCGGCGCCTCTGCGACCCAGGCCGAAGCGTTGTGGATGATCGCACGCAGGCTTTGGGTTTGGCTGTTCAGTTCAGCGATAAACGCGAGAATTCCGGCTTCGGTGGAGAAGTCGGCAAACACGCCGACTGCGCCACGCTCACGCAGGGCCTGCACGCCGGGGCGTTCGCTGCGGTAGCTGAAAATCACCGGCTGGCCTTCGTCCAGCAGGCGCTCGGCGCAATGCAGGCCGACGCGCTGGCCGGCGCCGGTGATCAGGATCGGGGCGTTCGTTGCAGTCATGGGAGGCTCGCGTCGCTGGCAGGCGCAAATCATACCAGCGACGGGCCGCCCCTGTACTCACGCCGCCGCTTCGGAGGCCTTGCGCGGGGCTGGCGCTGGGTGCAGCCAGTTCGCCAGCAGGTGGGTCGACAGCGGAATGAACCAGTACACCATCAAGGGCGTGAGTGCCATTGTGCTGACCAGCACACGTGGCCCCAGTTCGAATTCACTGAGCAGCGGCCCCAGGACGAAGTTGAACAGCAGCGACACCGGGAAAAACGCCAGCCAGATCGCCACCGCCTGCTTCCAGCGTGGCGGACGCGCACCCGCTGCGCCAAACCAGCCATCGATGCCCCGTACACGGTGCTCGGACGGGTCGGCGAACAAATCGCTGCCACGGCTCAACCACGCACTGCGTGAGGCGGAAAACTCCCAGGCGTGCAGGGTCTTCTCATCGGCGAAGCGGAAAATGATCTGGAATTCATCGTCATTGGGCGGTGGGGCCAGCACGCCGGAGCCCAGGTAACCGGGGAAGTCGGTGGCCAATTGCTCGCCTTCGCGCAGCCAGGCCATCAGTTCTTTATAGCGCCCTTTGGCCACGCGGCGCGCAACCATCAAGGTGACGGGAGAGGTAGACATTGTGTATCTCCAAATGTACGGGTGCACTGGACCGTGTAGGTGGCGCACAGACGAAGCTGCGGGGTGTTGCAGCGACGTGTAAAAAGCAGGCAAGGATTATTCCTGTTTTACCCGAATACACCAGCGACATTGGTCCGAAAAGCGGGAAACTTGAAAAAGACAGGTGTAAAGGGGTTAAATGAGCGCCCAGTTAACGTTGGTTTTTTGGTCAAAAATGCCCGTGATTACTGCTCCGCTTGAAAGTGTTTCGCATCTGGATTCCACTGATTCCGATGAGCTGTTTCCGATCCGTGAAGTCTCGAGATTGACAGGCGTCAACCCGGTCACCCTGCGTGCCTGGGAGCGCCGTTATGGGCTGATACAGCCCACGCGCACCGAAAGTGGGCATCGCCTCTATTCCAAGGCCGATATACAGACAGTCCATCGTATTCTCGATTGGATCGAGCGCGGCGTCGCCGTGAGCAAAGTGGGCAAGATCCTCGCTCGCGACGATCAGCAGGCCGAAGCCGTTCGTGCGCAGCGCGATGCGGTCGAGGAAAGCGAATGGCCGCAGTGGCAGGCGCGGTTGATGCAGGCCGTCAGCGACTTCGACGACCGTCAGCTGGAGCGTGTGTATGGGCAGGTCCTGGCGACCTACCCACTCGACGTGGTGTTCCAGGACATTCTGATGCCCCTGTGGAATGAGCTGTTGCGTCATCAGGGGCGTTTTGGCCAGGCCAGCGAGTGGCTGTTCTTCGACAACTTCCTGCGAGTACGTGCCTTGGAGCGCCTGCAACTGGCGTGTGCTTCACCCGTGCCGCGGGTATTGCTGGCGGCCATGGCGGGTGAGTGCCGCAAGTTGGAGTTGCTGGTGGCGGCGCTCCTGATGAGCCGGGATGACCTGGCCGTGAAAGTGCTGGGCATGGGACAGCCGTTTGACGAGTTGACGCTGGTCTGCGAGAAGACTCACCCACAGGCGCTGATCCTCTTTTCCAATTACTCGCATAACCATGATCTTGCGGGGCGCTTGAACCGCTTGGCGTTGACCCTGGATTGCCCGCTGCTGCTTGCAGGTGCGGCGTCGGATCTTGCCGAGGACGGCCTGGCCGGCACGTCCCTCGGCTGCCTGGGCAATGAAGGTCGCTTGATGCGGCGGCGCTTGCAACAGTTTCTCAGCGGCGGGCTGGATACCTGATTTCAGGCATGCATGTGCGGGTGGACCAGGCGGTGCTGGTGCAGGATGAACTGACGC
Source organism: Pseudomonas sp. 1 R 17 (assembly GCF_900067035.1). NCBI lineage: Bacteria > Pseudomonadati > Pseudomonadota > Gammaproteobacteria > Pseudomonadales > Pseudomonadaceae > Pseudomonas > Pseudomonas sp. 1 R 17. The sequence goes on along the minus strand of NZ_FKLB01000032.1, from coordinate 54,555 downwards.
AGACGCTCGGTTTCATCCACGTCGCTTTGGCTCAAGCGGTAGGCAAACAAACCCCGCGCCGTTTCCCGCTCGAATGCGCCGCGCAGCGCGATGCGTTCGTAGCCCGACGGGCTGAACCACAGGGAAAAGGTTTTTGGCGGCTTGATCCGGCCGCGAATCTCCACCAGCACACCCTTGAATGACACTTCATGCACCCGCAGGGCGCCAGCAGCGCCACGGATATTCTCCAGCGCCACCGGCGTTTCAAGCGCCAGGCGCCACGGGCGTATCATTGGCCCGTCTTCGAAAATACTCGGCACGCCCAAACGCAGATGCACCGCATTGAACTCATCCTCTACCAGATGCAGGGGGAAGGTCAGTTGCTGGTTGTCGAACTGCGCCTGGATGGTGAGGTGGTCGTGGGCGGCCAGGCGGGTGAGCAAGTCGCGAATCTGTGCACCGCCGTTGACGGTCAGGCTCGACGAAGCATCCCGCAGGTTGAGTTGCGGGTTGTGCTGCATGCTCTGAATGAAATCCAGCTCATCCTGGGTCAGAAGCGCATTGCGTTGCATCGTGCTTGCTCAATGGAGGGGTGTTAAAGTGCCATTATCCGCTGTTATGGCCGCAGTTTCTAAATTTTGTTTAATCCGCTTGTCGCTTTGAGCGCTGCCAGCTCGGCCTTGACCTCGGCCAGTTCACTTTCCAGCTGCGCGACACGCTGCTGGGCCTTGACCTGGAGCGTGACGTCCTTTTGTACACCGACGAAATACGTCTGCTTGTCCGCGGCGTTGTAAACCGTTGAAAGGGACAGTTCGTTCCAGAAGTGGCTGCCGTCCTTGCGGTAATTACGCAGGGTTTCCCGGCAGGCACCGCCGTTCTCCAACGCGTCACGGATGGCCATCAGGGCCGGCTGGTCGCGGTCGCCGGATTGCAGGAAGCGGCAATCCTGGTAGAGGATTTCGTCGAGGGTGTAGCCGGTCAGCCGTTCGAATGCAGGGTTCACGTAGATCAGCGGCTTGTCCTTGCCTTCTCTTTCAGCGACGACGATGCCGTCGTTGGAAGCGTTGATCACCATTTGCATCAGCTTGGCGTTAATCATTGAGCGGTCCATGGCTTGTGATTGGAGTGGGCAGTTTAAGACATGCCTTGAATCTTGCACGGCGGGCGCCGAAATATTTGCGCCAGCTGCTAATATCCCAGGCTTTCGCTCAACTACAGGATCAGATTGATGAAAGTCGCCATCCTTTCCGGCTCGGTGTACGGCACGGCTGAAGAAGTCGCGCGCCACGCCGCCGACCTCCTCAACAAGGCCGGCTTTGAGGCCTGGCACAATCCCCGTGCGACCTTGGCGGATGTAATAGCCTTCAGTCCGCAAGCCTTTCTGGCGGTGACCTCCACCACCGGCATGGGCGAATTGCCCGACAACCTGCAACCCCTGTATTCAACCATTCGCGACCAACTGCCCGCCGCTTGGCGCGGCCTGCCCGGCGCAGTGATCGGCCTGGGCGATGCCAGCTACGGCGACACCTTCTGTGGCGGTGGCGAGCAAATGCGCGAGCTGTTCGGCGAGTTGGGTGTGCGTGAAGTGCTGCCGATGCTGCGCCTGGACGCCAGCGAAAGCGTCACCCCGGAAGCCGACGCCGAGCCATGGCTGGCCGAGCTGGTCACTGCACTGCGCGCTTGACCGGAAACTCGCGTAACAACGCCAGCCAGGCCTGGGCGGCTTTCGACAGGTAGGCGCCCTCACGCCAGATAAAGGCAATGTCCCAGCGCAGGTAGTCGGGCGCCTTCAACGTCAGGCGCACCACCCCAGGTCGCACCAGCCCACGGGCGACCACGCTGGGCAGCAGCACCACGCCTTGGCCGGCGGCCACCAAGGCTGCGAGGAAGTCCGCCTGGCCGCTGCGGCCGATTTCCTTCGGGGTAAAACCCAACTGCTGACACGCCTGCATCAGGCGGTCGTTAAGCACAAAGCTGCGCTGGTACATCAGGAACGGCGTGTCCGCCAATTCCTCAAGGCGCACCTGGGCGTTGTCCGCCAGGGGATGGTCAATCGGCAGCAGTGCGTCCAGGGGTTCATCGCAAAAGGCTTGCCAGGCAAACGCCGGGTCATTGGGTTTCAAGCTGCCGCCCACTTCCAGCTCACCGCTCAGGATGGCCTGTTCGATATTGCGGCTGCCACCCTCCAGCAACTGGATGATGACGTTCGGGTAGCGCCGGCGGTACTCGGCAAACAACCCGGCGAACAGCGTGTCACCCGCCAGCAGCGGCAGGCCCAGGCGCAACTCGCCGCGGGTGAGCTGCTGCATATCGTCCAGCTCGCTCAGCAGTTCGGCTTGCAGGCGCAACATGGCTTCGGCGCGTTGCAGCACGACCTGGCCGGCGGCGGTTAGGCGGATCTGCGAGCCGATACGATCGAGCAGCGGCGTGCCAAGGCTTTGCTCCAATTGCGCGACTTGCTTGCTGACGGCGGACTGGCTGATATGCAGGGTTTTCCCTGCCTGGGTAAAGCCCCCTCGGTGGATCACTTCGACAAAGCTGCGCAGCTGTTTGAATTCCATCGGCCTGATTCCAGTTTGGAATGGTTGGCAGTCTAACAATTCGCTGTGGGGATGGAAGGCCGCGCTCTAAAATGGGGGCCTGCGAGGACCCAAAGCCCATGAAACGTTTTTCCTTCAAACACCTTGGCCGTTTGCTGACTGAATTGGTTGTGCTGCTCGCGATTTATCTGCTGGGCACCCAGTTGGCGACCTGGCTGGCCTGGCCCATTCCCGGTGGCGTGGTGGGCTTGGGCCTGTTGCTGGCAACGTTCGCCAGCGGCCTGGTCAAGCCGGCGGCACTGCAATTGGGCGCCGGGGTGTTGATGGCCGAGATGCTGCTGTTCTTCATCCCGGCCCTGATGAGCCTGCTCGATTACGGCGGCCTGCTGCGCAACGATGGCTGGCGCATCCTGTTGGTGATCGGCTTGAGCACGCTGGCGGTGATGCTGGTCACGGCATTTACGGTGGAAGCCGTGTGCCGCTGGAGGTTGCGCCATGAAGCTTGAACTGATGCCGGTGTTCTGGCTCGCCTTGACCCTGGGCGCCTACGTATTCAGCCGCTGGCTCTACCGGCGTACCGGGCGCTACCTGCTGTCGCCGCTGATCCTGGTGCCGGCATTGTTGTTGGCGGTGGCCGTGCCGATGCACACCGCCTATGCCGAATACGCCACCGACACCCACTGGCTGATGTTGGTGCTGGGCCCGGTGACCGTGGCGTTTGCCGTGCCGATCTGGCAGCAGCGCCGCTTGCTGGCGCGGCACTGGCCGGCGTTGCTGCTGGGTATGGTGGCGGGCAGTGTGGCGTCGATCGCGACTTCGTTCGGCCTGGCGAAGGCACTGGCGCTGGACGGTGCGGTGACGCTGTCGCTGGTGCCGCGCTCGATCACCACACCGTTCGCCATGCCGGTGTCTTCCGACCTGGGCGGCGTGCCGGAGCTGACGGCGGTGTTCGTGATGTTCACCGGTGTGTTCGGCGCCATGCTCGGTGGTGTATTACTCAAATGGCTGCCGCTGCGGACACCCCTGGCACGTGGCGCGTTGTTTGGCGTGGGAGCCCACGGTGCGGGTGTCAGCCGCGCCCATGAAGTGGGCGGCGAAGAGGGCTCGGTCGCCGGCCTGGTGATGGTGTTGACGGGGTTGCTCAACCTGTTTGCCGTGCCTTTTCTGGCGGCACTTCTCTGACGCGCTTTAAACAAACCTCAACTATTCTCTGAACTGACCCGCTCGGTCATCAAGCTGGCTGCCAAGGCAACTCCGGCGGCCATGAGGTCTGACTAGACTGGCCCATCACACAAAAAAACAACAATAAGACAGTGCGCCAAGGAGGTCATCGCCGTGAGCCTAGCCCCCGTTCTATCGCCGCAGAATGTCAAAGACCAGGTCAGCGCTGCCGAATGGCAGACCCGCGTCGACCTGGCAGCCTGCTATCGCCTGGTGGCGCTGCATGGCTGGGATGACCTGATCTTCACCCATATCTCGGCCAAGGTGCCGGGCACCGATGATTTCCTGATCAACCCGTATGGGCTGATGTTCCACGAGATCACCGCGTCCAGCCTGGTCAAGGTCGATCAGGCCGGCAACAAACTGATGGACAGCCCCTACGACATCAATCCGGCGGGCTACACCATTCACAGTGCCATCCATGAAGTTCGCCATGATGTGACGTGCGTGCTGCACACCCACACGGCCGCGGGGGTGGCCGTCGCTGCGCAGAAGCAGGGCGTGTTGCCCATCAGCCAGCAATCGCTATTCGTGCTGTCGAGCCTGGCCTATCACGCCTACGAAGGCGTGGCCTTGAACCATGAAGAAAAAGCCCGCTTGCAGGCCGACCTCGGGGATAGCAATTTCCTGATGCTGCACAACCATGGCCTGCTGACCTGCGGCAGTACCATTGCCGACACCTTTCTGATGATGTTCACCTTCCAGCGTGCCTGCGATATTCAGGTGCTGGCGCAGAGCGGCGGCGCCGAATTGATCGCCATCGGGCCGCAGATTCTTGCCGGTGCCAAGGCGATGGTGGCGGCTGTCACAAAGAGCGCCCAAGGCATGGGCGGCGCGCTGGCCTGGCCGGCCTTGCTGCGCAAATTGGACCTGCAAGACCCGGGGTATAACCGCTGATGCCACTCGCCGAAATCCCGCTCAGAGTCTGGCGCAAGCGTGGCCAGGATTTCGTCTTTCGCGGCCGTACCCTTCGCTATTGGGTGGCCGGGCAGGGCGAACCGCTGCTGCTGATCCATGGCTTCCCCACCGCCAGTTGGGACTGGCATTACCTGTGGCAACCCCTGGCCCAGCGTCACTTGGTGATCGCCTGCGACATGCTCGGCTTCGGTGACTCGGCCAAGCCGCTGGACCACGATTACTGCCTGCTGGAACAGGCGGACTTGCAACAGGCCCTGCTCGAACACTTGCGAGTGGAACAGCCGGTGCATGTGTTGGCCCACGACTACGGTGATAGCGTCGCCCAGGAACTCCTGGCCCGGCACTACGAAGGCCGGTTTGAGATGGCCAGCTGTGTGTTCCTCAATGGCGGGTTGTTCCCCGAAACCCATCGCCTGGCGCTGGTGCAAAAACTCTTGCTCAGCCCCCTGGGCTGGATGATCGGCCGCGCCTTCGGGCGCAATGCCCTGGCGGACAACTTCAGCCAGATATTCGGCCCCGACACCCGCCCCAGTGAAAGTGCCCTGGATGATTTCTGGAGCCTGATCAACGTCAACGACGGCACGCGCATCCTGCACAAACTGATCGCCTACGTCCCCCAGCGCCGTCGCCTGCGTGATCGCTGGGTCGCCGCCATGCAGCGCGGCGAAGTGCCGTTGCGGGTGATCGACGGCGAAGTGGACCCGATCTCCGGCGCGCATATGGTCGAGCGTTACCAGCAACTGGTGCCCGACGCCGACACGGTGTTGCTGGCCAATATCGGCCACTACCCGCAGATCGAGGCGCCGGTGCAGGTGCTCAGGCACTACCAGGCCTTTCGTGATCGGCTCCGGCAGCCGGCCTCGCAAGTGGCCTATTCCTGATCCCGAATCCTTTTCTGTAGGAGCGAGCTTGCTCGCGAAAATCGTCAACGATAACGTGGGAATCCTGACACCACGCGGCGCTCTGGGATTTTTCGCGAGCAAGCTCGCTCCTACAGATAGACGAGTCATCATCCCCCAGCCTTATCGGGCACCATTCAGCCTCCGCCGTATTTATTGTGACCGCAGGCGCGTTGCCGGACACTCGAACCATTCCCATTGTCGCCAGCGGAGTTCGGTATGAGTGAGTCAGTGCAGTTCCAGGATAAGGTCGTGATCGTCACCGGTGCCGGCGGCGGATTGGGCCGGGCCCATGCGCTGCTGTTCGCCAGGCACGGGGCCAAGGTCCTGGTCAACGACCTCGGCGGCTCTACCCAGGGCGAGGGCGCCAATGCGTCCGCCGCCGACCGAGTGGTGGCCGAGATTCGTGCTGCGGGCGGTGTCGCCGAGGCCAATCATGACTCTGTCACCGACGGTGACAAGATCGTCCAGAACGCCCTCGACGTCTTCGGCCGCATCGACGTGGTGGTCAACAACGCCGGCATCCTGCGTGACAAAACCTTCCACAAAATGGACGACGCCGACTGGGACCTGGTTTACCGCGTGCATGTCGAAGGTGCCTACAAAGTCACCCGCGCCGCCTGGCCTTACCTGCGTGAGCAAGGCTACGGCCGGGTGATCTTCACTGCGTCTACCTCGGGCATCTACGGCAATTTCGGCCAGTCCAACTACGGCATGGCCAAGCTCGGGCTGTACGGCCTGACCCGCACCCTGGCCCTGGAAGGGCGCAAGAACAACATCCTGGTCAATGCGATTGCCCCTACCGGCGGTACGCGCATGACCGAAGGCCTGATCCCGCCGCAAGTGTTCGAGCGCCTCAAGCCGGAACTGGTCAGCCCGCTGGTGGTGTACCTGGGCAGCGAAGCGTGCCAGGAAACGTCCGGGCTGTTCGAGGTCGGTGGCGGCTGGATCGGCAAGACCCGCTGGGAGCGCAGCCTGGGCGTGGGCTTCGACCCTGAAGCCGGGTTCTCCCCCGATGATGTGGCGGCGCATTGGGCGCAGATCTGCGACTTTGAAGGCGCAGCCCACCCCAACGACAACATCGAAGCGTTGAAGGAGATGATGGCGAACTTGCAGAAGTACAGCCTGTGATCGTTGCTTGAAAAAGCTTGAATCCCACGGGGCGCTGATGGCGCCCCGTTTTATTTCAGGCAAAAAAAAGCCGCTGCAAACGCAGCGGCTGAAGTCAGACGTTGGATCAAGGAGCGACAAATCAACGTCAGTGAACACGGGTAACAGATTGAAAACAGGCATCAATCCATTCGAGTCTGGCTGTTCTTCCCGATGGGGAAACGGGCTGTTTGCCCTGAAAGCGAGGCAAGAATAGTCGGTTGTTACAAAATGAGTAATCCCGATTCATGACAAGGACTGTTACTGAAAGCGCAACAGTTTGAGGGCGAGCCATCCATTCCCCTGATAACCCGCCATCCACCCAATCCATGGGCCCGCCCACACCCCGGCCAGAGCGGCTTGTCATCCTTTCGAGCGATAGAGCGAATCCCTCCTTGGTGCGCTTATCGCTCCTGATGCGCGGCAGTAGGGTGAGGCCTTCTGTCACTCACCGGGGAAGACGCATGACAAAAACAACAATGCGCGCCATCTTCACGCCACAGGCGCTGGCCGCTGCGGTTGCGTTGGGTTGCTGTGCCCAGGCACAGGCTGTTTCCTTCAACATTGGCGAGATCGAAGGGCAATTCGACTCCTCGCTGTCGGTCGGCTCGAGCTGGGGCATGCGCGATGCCGATAAAAAGCTCGTGGGCACCGTCAATGGCGGCACGGGCCAGGCTTCCACGGGGGATGACGGGCGTCTCAACTTCAAGAAGGGCGAGACCTTCTCCAAGATCTTCAAAGGCCTGCATGACCTGGAGCTGAAATACGGCGATACCGGTGTGTTCGTGCGCGGCAAATACTGGTACGACTTCGAACTCAAGGACGAAGACCGCGAGTTCAAGCAGATCAGCGACCACAACCGCAAGGAAGGCGCCAAGTCCAGCGGTGCGCAGATCCTCGATGCGTTCGTCTACCACAACTACTCCCTGGGCGACCTGCCGGGCACCGTGCGTGCCGGCAAGCAGGTGGTCAGTTGGGGCGAAAGTACTTTCATCGGCAACTCCATCAACAGCATCAACCCGATTGACGTGTCGGCGTTCCGTCGGCCCGGTGCCGAGATCAAGGAAGGGCTGATCCCGGTCAACATGCTGTTCGCGTCCCAGAGCCTGACCAACCAACTGACCGTGGAAGGCTTCTACCAGCTGGAGTGGGACCAGACGGTGCTGGATAACTGCGGCACCTTCTTTGGCAATGACGTGGCGGCGGATGGCTGCACCGGCAACTACACGGTGGGTAGTCCGGCGATTGCTCCGCTCCAACCGATCGCAGCGGCTCGCGGCCAAGGCTTTGTGGTGACCCGCGAAGGTGTGGTGGTGCAGCGTGCCGGTGATCGCGATGCACGGGATTCCGGCCAATTCGGTGCAGCCTTGCGCTGGCTGGGCGATGACACGGAGTACGGCCTGTATTTCATGAACTACCACAGCCGTACGCCGACTGTGGGCACGATTACCGCCAACACCAATCTGGCGACCATCGGTGGTATCGCGGCGGCTGCTCCGGCGGGCTTCGGTTCGGCCCTGGCCCAGAGCACCATGCTCGGCCGTGGCCAGTACTATCTCGACTACCCGGAAGACATTCGCCTGTTCGGCGCGAGCTTCTCCACCACCTTGCCCACCGGCACCGCGTGGACCGGGGAAATCAGCTACCGGCCCAATGCCCCGGTGCAGTTGAACACCACCGACTTGACATTGGCTTTGATCAATCCGATCGCCGGCCAACTCGCTTCACCCATCCGCAGCAACTTCGGTGACGACAACAAGGGCTACCGCCGCAAGGAAATCACTCAGATCCAAAGCACCATGACCCAGTTCTTCGACCAGGTCCTCGGCGCCGAACGCCTGACCCTGGTAGGCGAGGCGGCCGTCGTGCACGTGGCGGGCCTGGAGGACAAATCCAAACTGCGTTACGGCCGTGATTCGGTCTATGGCGCCTACGGTTTCCAGGGTGACACCGACGGTTTTGTCACCTCCACCTCCTGGGGCTACCGCGCGCGGGCGATCCTCGACTACAACAACGCGCTCTTCGGGGTGAACCTCAAGCCCAACCTGTCCTGGTCCCATGACGTGGCCGGCTACGGGCCCAACGGGATCTTCAATAAAGGCGCCAAGGCCCTCAGCGTCGGCGTGGATGCGGACTATCGCAGCACCTACACCGCCAGCCTCAGCTACACCGACTTCTTTGGCGGCGACTACAACACCCTGACCGACCGCGACTTCCTCGCCCTCAGCTTCGGCGTGAACTTCTGATTTGGCTTAAAGAAGGACAAGAATCCATGCGTAAGACAATTGCAGTATTGGCCCTCAGCCTGTTGGCTTCCCACGTGATGGCGGCGGTGTCGCCGGAAGAGGCGGCCAAGCTGGGCACCACCCTGACACCGGTCGGCGCCGAAAAAGCCGGCAACGCCGATGGCTCGATCCCGGCGTGGACCGGCGGTATCCCGAAAAACGCCGGCGCGGTGGACAGCAAGGGCTTCCTCGCCGATCCGTTCGCCAATGAAAAACCGCTGTTCGTGATCACCGCCGCCACGGTGGACAAGTACAAGGACAAACTCTCCGACGGCCAGGTGGCGATGTTCAAGCGCTACCCCGAGACCTACAAGATCCCGGTGTACCCGAGCCACCGTACGGTCAACCTGCCACCGGACATCTACGAGTCGATCAAGCGCAGCGCGCTGAACGTCAAGACGATCAACGACGGCAACGGCCTGGAAAACTTCACCGGTAACCGTTACTACGCGTTCCCGATTCCCAAGAATGGCGTGGAAGTGCTGTGGAACCACATCACCCGCTACCACGGTGGCAACCTGCGCCGCATCATCACCCAGGCTACCCCGCAGACCAATGGCAGCTACACGCCGATCCGCTTCGAGGAGGAAGTGGCGGTGCCCCAGGCGATTCCCGATATCGACCAGGCCAAGGCGGCCAACGTGCTGAGCTATTTCAAGCAATCGGTGACCGCCCCGGCACGCCTGGCGGGTAACGTGCTGCTGGTGCACGAGACCCTCGACCAGGTGAAGGAGCCGCGCCTGGCCTGGATCTACAACGCCGGCCAGCGCCGCGTGCGCCGCGCGCCGCAAGTGTCCTATGACGGCCCGGGCACCGCGTCCGACGGCCTGCGCACCACCGACAATTTCGACATGTTCTCCGGCGCCCCTGACCGCTATGACTGGAAGCTGGTGGGCAAGAAAGAGATGTACATCCCCTACAACAGCTACAAGCTCGATTCGCCGTCGCTCAAATACGACGACATCATCAAGGCCGGTCACATCAACCAGGACCTGACCCGTTACGAACTGCACCGCGTGTGGGAAGTGGTCGGCACGGTCAAGCCGAGCGAGCGGCACATCTACGCCAAGCGCCACATGTACATCGACGAAGACAGCTGGCAAGTCGCGCTGGTGGATCACTACGACGGTCGTGGCCAACTGTGGCGCGTCGCCGAAGGCCATGCGCAGTTCTACTACGACCACCAGGTGCCGGCCTACACCGTCGAGACCCTGTACGACATCATTGCCGGGCGCTACATCGCACTGGGCATGAAGAACGAGGAGAAGAGCAGCTTCGTGTTCGGCTTTGCGGCCAAGGCAGCGGACTACACCCCGGCGGCGTTGAGGGCTGAAGGCGTACGCTGATCCCGGATCGAAGCGGAGTCAAAATGTGGGAGGGGGCTTGCCCCCTCCCACTTCTGTGCATGGCCTTCAATCACCCCGCTGAATACTTCTTCAACAACCCCCCGCCATAGGACTAGGGTAAGCACCAGGTTGCATAACAATAAAAAAGCAGGATGCAGCAATGACTGCCATGACACGCTGCCTGGACCGTCCTGGATTCATGCCCCGGCTGTCCGCTCACCATCTGCTGCGCCCACGCCTGGCCGAGCCGTTGCTGACGGACCAGGCCAGGGTCAAATTACTCTGCGCCCCCGGCGGCAGTGGCAAGAGCGCGCTGCTCGCCGAATGTGCGTTGCAGGCGCCTGCGGGTTGCCAGGTGTACTGGTTGCCGCTCAATGGCGCGGTGCTCAGCCCCCTCGACCTGTGCCTGCGGCTGGCGCAAAACCTGGGCCTGACGTTTACCGATGAAACCACCTTGCTGCTCGACCTCAGCCGCTGGCAGGCCTCGGCGTGGCTGTTCCTCGATGATTTTTGCCGCTTGCCCACGCCCGACACCGACGCCTTGCTCGACCGCCTGCTCACCGCCAGCAGCCCGGCCCTGACCTGGTGGCTGGGCGCGCGGCGGCGACCGACGTGCAACTGGCCGCGCCTGCTGCTCGACGATGAGTTGCTCGAATGTGGCGCCGAACTGGCCTTCAGCCCTGGGGAAATCCAGCAACTGCTCAGCCATGCACCCGGGCATTCGGTCGACAGCGTGCAGCAATTCAGCGCCGGTTGGTGCGCGGGCGTGCGCATCGCCCTGCTGGGGGATGGGCACCCCGACAAGACCTTGCTCGACTACCTGCGACACGAACTGTTCAGCACACTGCCGCCGGAGCTGGCGGAGGCCTGGCGCGTACTGGCTCATCTGCCGCGCTTCAACGCCGGCCTGTGCGAGCACTTGTTCGGCGCGGGGGACGGTGACCAGTACCTGAGGGATCTGCAGGTGCTCGGCGCCTTTATCCAGCCGTGGGAAGACACCGACTGGCTGCAGGTTTTTCCGCCCCTGGCGCAGCTGATGCAAAACGAGCCCTGGCCGGCCAAACGCTCCTGGCATCGACGCGCCTGCCAATGGTTCTGCGCCGAACAGGACTGGCAGGCCGCCTTCGAACAGGCGCTGTTGGCCGAAGAATATGAAATGGCGGTGAGCCTGTTGCAGCATTTCAGTTTCGAGGACCTGTTCCGCCAGCAGAACGCCGTCTTGCTGTTGCACCTGCATGAGCAGCATGGCGATGAATTGATGCTCGGCTCGGCACAACTGGTGGGGCTGGTGACGGCGGCGTTGCTGTTTGCCGGGCGTTTCGAGCAGGCAGCGGTGTGCATCGATCAACTGGCCCGGTTTGCCCCGCAACCGACGGCGGCGCAACAGCGGTATTTGTTGGCGCGCTGGCAGGCGCAATGGGGCTGGCTGCTGCACCTGGGCGGCGATGCCGAGGGCTCGCGCCTGCATTTTCTGGAGGCGCTGCAAGCCTTGCCCGACAGCGCGTGGACCTCGCGGCTGATGTGCCTGTCTGGCCTGACCCAGCAAGCCTTGTTGCGCGGCGAATTGGACGTGGCCCAAAGCCTGAACCGCGAAGCGCTGTGCCTGGCGCGCGCCCATGGTTCGTTGCTGCTGGAGGCGCTGCTAGAGCTGGATCACGCTCAACTGCTGGAACAGCGCGGGGCACCGTACCGGGCCCAGAGCCTGCTGGAAAATGTACAGGCCATGTTGCTTGAACAGCGGCTCAAGGCCGGCCCCTTGGTGGGGCGTATCGCCTTGCGACGCGGGCACCTGGCCTTGCGCCAGGGCCAGGACAGCCTGGCCGCCGAGTGTTTCGATACGGGCTTGAAGATGTGCCTGCACAGCCAGGACAAGCGCGTGCTCTACGGCTTTCTCGGCCTGGCGCTGTTGGCTGCCAACCGTGGCGATTACGCCCAGGCCTTTGTCCAGTTGCGTGAGGCCGAGCGGCTGATGCAGCAACGCCAGGTGCCGGACACGGTGTACCGCGCGGTGCTGCTGTTGGTCAGCGGGCACTTCTGGTTGCAGCAGGGGCGCGCCGAATTGACCGTGGAAGCGGTGCGTCGCGTGCTGCGTCACTTCCGTGGGCCCCAGGGCAAGCAGGCGCCGCCGGCCACCCTGGAACTGATCCCGCGTCTTGAATACCTGTTGGTGCTGGCGGAGGTGAAGCTGGGCTGCGCCGAGCAACCGCTGGAACGGCTCAACGCCTTGCTGCAAGCCACCCATCAGCGCGGCATGCTGTGCCTGGAAATCGAACTGCACCTGGTGCTGGGCGAAGTCGCCTGGCAGCTGGGTGATCAGGCCTTGGCGCGCCGCTCGCTGCAAGCCGGCCTGGAGTTGGCCGGGCGTTGCCAGGTGCAGCAAGCGATTCGCGAACTGCGTCTGCGCGCGCCGGGACTGCTGAGTGAGCTGGGCCTGGAACCTCAGGCATCAACCCCCGGCACGGTGGAAAACCCCTTGAGCCAGCGCGAACTGGAAGTGCTGCAACTGATCGCCCTCGGCAGTTCCAACCTGGAGATCGCCGACCGGCTGTTTATCTCCCTGCACACCGTCAAGACCCACGCGCGGCGCATTCACAGCAAGCTCGGCGTAGAGCGGCGTACCCAGGCGGTGGCCAAGGCCAAGACCTTGGGCCTGATGGTTTAGATGAACGCCTGACGGTATTCGCCGGGCGTGGCGCCCATGGCCTGGCGGAAGCGATGGGTAAAGTGGCTGGCGCTGGAAAAACCGCACAGCAGGGCAATCTCGCCCAACGGCAGGGCGCCGCCACGCAGCAGGTTTTGCGCGCGTGTCAGCCGGCGCGCCAGCAGGTACTGATGGGGCGGCAGTCCGAAGCTTTGGCGAAACATCCGTGCGAAATGGTACTCCGACAACGCGCACAACCCAGCCAGTTGCCCAAGGCTGATGGGCTCCTCCAAGTGCTGGTCGATGTAGTCCACCAGCAACCGTCGTTGGTAGGCGGCCAGCCCGCCTTTCAACCGCAGGCCTTCGCGGGCGCCCACCTGGCTGAGCAGGGTGTGGCTGAGCATTTCATGGGCGAGGCTGCTGGTAAGCAGGCGTTCGGCGGGCTCGTGCCAGTTGAGGGCGATCAGTTGGTGGAAGCGTTGGGCCAGGCGCTGGTCTTCCAGAAAGGTACTTTCCCGCAGCTCCAGCGTGCGCGGTTCGCGGTCAAGCAGGGTGACGCAGCCCAGGGCAAATTGCTCCGGGCTGAAATACACGTGGGCCAGGCGGATCTCACCGTTGATCACCCAGGCCGATTGGTGCTCGGCAGGCAGGATGCACAGCTTGTCGGGGCCGCCCTTGGTGCCCGGCCGGTCACGCCGAAACGTGCCGGTGCCGCCACCGACATAGCAGGACAAGGTGTGATGGCTGGGCGCCTGGTAGTCCTGGGAATCATGATGGTTGCTCCACAAGGCCGCAGACAAGCCGTCACCGAGCTCGGCGCAGGCTTCCAGGCGTGCGTTGGGCGAGCGGTTAAGGGCTTGGAAGACTTGCAGGGATTCCAGGTCTGGCATGGTGTGTGTTCTCCGACGCCTTGCATCCTACTCCGCGAGGCTGGCGCTGTGATCCCATCGCCCGACAAAAGCGCAAGATTGTGCAAGAGCCTTGCCCGGGTTGAAGGCGACACTGTGGCTCAATCGATGGAGCCCGCTATGAACCTTTCCCTGTATTTACTCACCGTGCTGATCTGGGGCACCACCTGGATCGCCCTCAAATGGCAATTGGGCGTGGTGGCGATTCCCGTGTCCATCGTCTACCGCTTCGGCCTGGCGGCCCTGGTGTTGTTTGCGTTGCTGCTGGTCAGTCGCAAGTTGCAGGTGATGAATCGGCGTGGGCACCTTATCTGCCTGGCCCAGGGGTTGTGCCTGTTCTGTGTCAACTTCATGTGCTTTCTCACCGCCAGCCAATGGATCCCCAGCGGCCTGGTGGCGGTGGTGTTTTCCACGGCCACGCTGTGGAATGCGCTGAACGCCCGGGTGTTTTTCGGCCAGCGGGTGGCACGCACTGTGTTGATGGGAGGCGGCCTCGGGCTGGCGGGCTTGGGCCTGCTGTTCTGGCCGGAACTGGTGGGGCATACCGCCAGCCCGCAGACCTTGCTGGGGTTGGGGTTGGCGTTGCTGGGGACGATGTGTTTCTCGGCGGGCAATATGCTCTCGAGCCTGCAGCAGAAGGCCGGTCTGAGGCCGCTGACCACGAATGCCTGGGGCATGTTGTATGGTTCGTTGATGCTGGCGACCTACTGCGTGGTGCGCGGTATTCCGTTTGAGATGGACTGGAGCGCACGGTACATCGGTGCGTTGTGGTACCTGGTGATTCCGGGTTCGGTGATCGGGTTTACCGCGTACCTGACCTTGGTCGGGCGCATGGGGCCGGAGCGTGCGGCGTATTGCACGGTGCTGTTCCCGGTGGTGGCGCTGAATGTGTCGGCGTTTGCCGAAGGCTACCAGTGGACCGCGCCGGCGTTGGCGGGGTTGGTACTGGTGATGCTGGGGAATGTGTTGGTGTTTCGTAAGCCCAAGGTGGCTCAGCCGGTGAATCCGATCCTCCAGGCAAAGCAGGTCTAGTGTGGGAGGGGGCAAGCCCCCCTCCCACATTTCCTGCATTTCTCACATTTGACCGAGTTGTCTGGTTTATTTGAGCCCTAAACGCTTGGCCATCCGGCCGAGGTTGGCGCGGTCCAGGCCCAGTTCGCGGGCGGCGCTGGCCCAGTTGTGCTGGTGGCGTTCCAGGCAGGCGTTGATGACTTGGCGCTGGTAGTGCTCGGTGGCCTGGCGCAGGTCACCGGTGACGGCCAGGGCTGCTTCTGCCGGTGCTTCGATCACCGGCGTGCTGACGTCGGGCAAATCCAGGTCCTGGGCACTCAGGCTCAGAATCTTCGGGCGTTCGCGACAGTTACCCAGTGCCTTCAACGCACTGCGCCCGATCAAATGTTCCAGCTCCCGCACATTGCCCGGCCAGTTATAGGCCAGCAGCGCCGCCTGGGCATCGCTGGTCAGGCGCAGGCTGCCCAGGCCCATGCGTGAGCGGTTCTGCTCGAGGAAGAAGCCGGCCAGCAGCAACACATCACGCCCGCGCTCGCGCAGGGCCGGCACTTGCAGCGGGTACACGCTCAGGCGGTGGTAGAAGTCGGCGCGGTAGCGGCCGTTGCGCACTTCATCGGCGAGGTCGCGGTTGGTGGCGGCGATCAGGCGCACATCCACCTGGTGTTCCTTGTCCGAGCCCAGGCGCTGCAACTGGCCGCTTTGCAGCACCCGCAGCAGCTTGGCCTGCACGCTCAGGGACAACTCGCCCACTTCGTCCAGAAACAGCGTGCCGCCATTGGCCAGCTCGAACTTGCCGCGCCGTTCATTCAGCGCGCCGGTGAAGGCGCCACGCACATGGCCGAACAACTCGCTTTCCACCAGGGTTTCCGGCAGGGCCGCGCAGTTGAGGCTGATCAGTGGTTTGTCCGCGCGGGACGACGCCGCGTGAATGGCCTGGGCCACCAGTTCCTTGCCCACCCCGGTTTCGCCGGTGATCAGTACCGTGAGGTCGCTGCCACCCACCAGCTTGATTTCCTCCACCAGGCGCTTGTGGGTTTTACTCTGGCCGATCATTTCCTTGTGCTGCTGGCCGCTGGCCTGGCGGTAGATTTCGGCCCGCTGGTGTTCGTCTTCGGCCCGCAGGGCCAGGCGTTCGATGCGTTCGGCAACATTCACCGTTGCGGCAGCGAGGCTGGCGAAGGCTTGCAGCGCGTCCAGTTCCACGCGTTCGAAGCGTTCGGTGTCCAGCGCGTCCAGGGTCAACAGGCCCCAGGGCAGATCGTCGACAAACAGCGGGCAGCCCATGCAGTCGTGGACTTCCAGGTGGCCGTGCACGCCATCGACCAGGCCGTCGTAGGGATCGGGCAATTCGCTGTCACTGTCAAAGCGTGTGGGCCCAGGGCTGCTGAGCAGCACGGCGAAGCGCGGATGTTCGCTGACCTTGAAGCGGCGGCCCAGGGTGTCTGCGCTCAAGCCATCCACCGCCAGCGGCACCAGCGATTCGCCGTCCAGGCGCAGCAGGGCGGCCGCATCACACGGCAACAGGGCGCGCATGGCTTGCAGCAGGCGTCGATAGCGTTCGCCTTCGGGCAGTTCCCGCGACAGGTCGGCGACCAGCGGCAGCAGGGTGGTGAGCAGTGAGTGTGCAGTCATAATGACTCCTTGTGGTCCGTATGACTATAAGGTGTAGGAGGTCATACTGACTACATATCGCTCAAGCTATTGAAATTAAATGATTTATTAGTTGGCATGAATACTGAGTAGCTAAGGGCAATCAGTAAAGAAGCCCAGGAGGCTCCCATGCTTAGTGCCCAAGACCGTGCCATCGTCAAATCCACCGTGCCCCTGCTGGAAAGCGGCGGCGAAGCGCTGATCACCCATTTCTACCGCATGATGCTCTCCGAGTACCCTGAGGTTCGCCCGCTGTTCAACCAGGCCCACCAGGCCAGCGGTGACCAGCCCCGGGCCCTGGCCAATGGCGTATTGATGTACGCGCGGCATATCGACCAGCTCGACCAACTGGGCGACCTCGTGGCGAAGATCATCAACAAGCACGTCGCCTTGCAGATCCTGCCGGAGCATTACCCGATCGTGGGCGCTTGCCTGCTGCGGGCGATTTCCGAGGTGCTGGGCAGTGAGATCGCCACCCCTGAGGTGATGAATGCCTGGGGCGCCGCGTACGGCCAACTGGCGGATATCCTGATCGGTGCCGAGGCCGCTATCTATACAGAGAAAGCCCAGGCCCCCGGCGGCTGGCGCGGTGCGCGGGCGTTTACCCTGGTCAAGCGTGTGGAGGAGAGCGCCGAGATCACTTCCTTCTATTTCGCGCCGGCGGACAACGGGGCGATCCTCGCTGCCGCGCCGGGCCAATACATCGGCATGAAGCTGGTGCTCGACGGTGAGGAAGTGCGCCGCAATTATTCACTGTCGGCGCTGAGTGATGCAGGTCAGTACCGCATCAGCGTCAAGCGCGAGGCCGGTGGGCGGGTTTCCAACTACCTGCATGACCAGTTGCAGGTCGGTGCGACGATTGACCTGTTTCCACCATCGGGCGAGTTCACCCTGGCGGCCAGCGATAAGCCGTTGGTGCTGATCAGCGGCGGGGTAGGGATCACCCCGACCTTGCCGATGCTGGAGGCTGCGCTGGCCACCGAGCGCCCGGTGCACTTTATCCACTGCGCGCGCAATGGCGGGGTGCATGCGTTCCGCGATTGGGTGGATGCACTGGCGGCCAAGCACCCGCAGCTCAAGCGCTTTTATTGCTATGCCGAGGACGACGGCGTGAGCCCTGCGGCGGATAAGGTCGGCCTGCTGAGCCAGGAGCAACTGGCCGCATGGTTGCCGAAGCAGCGTGACCTGGACGCGTACTTCCTCGGCCCCAAAGGTTTCATGGCGGCGATCAAGCGCCACCTCAAGGCCCTGGGCGTACCCGAGAAACAAAGCCGCTACGAATTCTTCGGCCCGGCTGCCGCGTTGGAGTAACCGCCTTTGGGGGAGTAGGAAGCTGCAAGCCGCAAGCTTCAAGTAAAGGCCGCATCGAAGCCCGCTTTTTACTTGAGGCTTGCAGCTTGCAGCCTGTCGCTATCCCCCAATTAATCCCCTGTTAACCCCTCTCTGTTTAAACCACTCTCTGTGTGTAAACTTGCGGCCATTGGCACAACCAAACAAAGGGATACGGGGATGAGTGACGAATTGCGTTTAGGCAGGGAGCGGCGCTTTCTGGTGTTGCTGGGCATCATCTGCCTGGCGCTGATCGGTGGGGCGTTGTACATGCAGGTGGTGTTGGGCGAGGCGCCGTGCCCGTTGTGCATCCTGCAACGCTATGCCTTGCTGTTGATTGCGATCTTCGCGTTCATCGGTGCCGCCATGCGCACCAAGGGCGCCCTCACGCTGTTCGAAGGCCTGGTGGTACTCAGCGCTCTCGGTGGGGTGGCCGCGGCCGGTCACCATGTGTACACCCAGTTCTTCCCGCAGGTGAGCTGCGGCGTCGATGTACTGCAACCTATCGTCGACGACCTGCCCCTGGCCAAGGTCTTCCCACTGGGCTTCCAGGTCGACGGCTTCTGCAGCACCCCTTACCCGCCGGTGCTCGGCCTGTCCCTGGCGCAATGGGCACTGGTGGCGTTCGTGCTGACGGTCATCCTGGTGCCCCTGGGCATCTATCGCAATCGCCGCCACAAAGGCTGAACCCATCAGTGAAACGCCCCGGTCTTTCTTCAAGGAAGGCCGGGGCGTTTTTGCATGTAGGCTTTTGTGAACAGAGCGTGACGCCGGACAATTTTGGGTGCGCGCAATGTGCGACATGTTGTCACACGGAAGCCGCGGCAGGACGTTTCTGACCTGCCAAACCCGCGCTTAAATTTGCAAAAAACCTCCAGGATGTGCTGTCAGTTCGTGGTTTGGACGCCGCCACGTACCTCACGTCGTACAAGGCTTTGAGTGATGTCCGAATGCCTTGTTTTATGGGGGGTTGCATAGGTTTTGCAGGCCCTTACGGGGTGTAAGGGCTGTGACGGTTTGCCCTATAACACGGCAATTTTTGTGGTTTTTGTTGAGAATCGAACGCGATAAGATCGCGAACCATTGCAATATTGGTGAAGGATTATTGCTGTAATCGATAAAAATTATTTCTTTATAAGACATGGTTTATACATCGCTAGCTAACTACAATCGCCCGCACTGAATGTCCGGTGCTGCTCAATCTTTGAGCACTGGAGCGGTCGAGGGGCAGATGGACGGCTCTGTGCGACCCCAAGGTTCCGGCAGCCTTTCAACTATCCGCACCAAAGGGAATTGGTCTGTAACAAGGCCTTTAACCACGAAATCGAATAAGAACTCACCGCAGGCTCGTGAAGCGTACCTATATGACGTGACGGGCAGGCTCTTATTCAATCGAAGAGAAATGCCAACCCTTGGCAGGGTGAAGTGTTGGCGATCAAAACCCAACTGCATTGCGCAAGCTGCTTTAGAGGTCGTGAGATGAGTAAAAACAGGTACCCCCGATTACTAGGCTTTTTGCCGCTGCTTGGCATGATGTTAATGCTGGGAGGCTGCAAGTGGACCTTGATGGACCCAAAAGGACAGATCGGTCTGGATCAACGAAACCTGATCATCACTGCCACCCTGCTGATGCTGTTGGTCGTGGTGCCTGTGATCATCATGACCTTTGCCTTCGCCTGGAAATACCGCGCGTCGAACACCAGCGCGACCTACGCGCCTAAGTGGTCGCACTCCACCAAGATCGAAATCGCGGTGTGGCTGGTCCCGATCCTCATCATCATCGCCCTGGGTTACATCACCTATAAGTCGACCCACGAGCTGGACCCATACCGTCCGCTGGAGTCCGACGTCAAGCCGATCAACATCGAAGTGGTCGCGCTGGACTGGAAGTGGCTGTTCATCTACCCGGACCTGGGTATCGCCACGGTTAACCAGATTCGCTTCCCTGAGAACACCCCGCTTAACTTCCGGATCACCTCCGACGCCGTGATGAACTCGTTCTTCATCCCTGCCCTGGGCGGTCAGATCTACGCGATGGCAGGCATGCAGACCCGACTGCACCTGATCGCCAACGAAAAAGCTGAAATGGAAGGCATCTCCGCGAACTACAGCGGCGCTGGCTTCACCGGCATGAAATTCAAAGCGATCTCGACGAGCCAGGAAGATTTCAACGCCTGGGTAGCCGAAGTCAAGGCCGCACCTAAACAGCTTGATCAAGCTGAATACGACGCCCTGACCAAACCAAGCCAGAACAACCCTGTCGCCCTGTACTCCGCGTATGAGCCGAACCTGTTTCAGAAAATCGTCGACAAGTACGAAGGTATGAAGCCAGGCAAGCCGGTCAAGCACGAGAAGAAAGAAGTGGCCGCGGTTGAAGGTTCTGACACGGGCTCGCATTCAACTGCTGGGGCAGAGGAGTAAACGATGTTTGGTAAATTAAGTTGGGATGCGGTCCCGTTCCACGAGCCGATTGTGATGATTACCATCGCCATGATCGCGCTGGGTGGTCTGGCACTGTTTGCAGCAATCACTTATTTCAAGAAGTGGACCTACCTGTGGACCGAGTGGCTGACGTCGGTCGACCACAAGAAAATCGGCGTGATGTACATCATCGTTGCCATGGTCATGCTGCTGCGTGGTTTTGCCGACGCCATCATGATGCGTACCCAGTTGGCCATGGCCACCGAAGGTTCGCCTGGCTACCTGCCGCCTGAACACTATGACCAGATCTTCACCGCCCACGGTGTGATCATGATCATCTTCATGGCGATGCCTTTCTTCACCGGCCTGATGAACCTTGCAGTGCCGCTGCAGATCGGTGCGCGTGACGTTGCCTACCCGTTCCTGAACTCCCTGAGCTTCTGGCTGCTGGTTTCCGGCGTGGTGCTGATCAACGTGTCCCTGGGTGTCGGCGAATTCGCCAAGACCGGTTGGGTTGCGTATCCGCCATTGTCGGGCATCCAGTACAGCCCTGGCGTGGGTGTGGACTACTACATCTGGGCGCTACAGTTATCAGGACTCGGGACGACGCTGACGGGGGTCAACTTCCTGGCCACCGTCCTGAAAATGCGCGCCCCTGGCATGAAACTGATGGACATGCCGATCTTCACCTGGACCTGCACCTGGGCCAACGTCCTGATCGTGGCTTCGTTCCCGATCCTGGCCGCTACCATGGCGCTGCTGTCGCTTGACCGTTACCTGGATTTCCACATTTTCACCAATGAACTTGGTGGCAATCCAATGATGTACGTGAACCTGTTCTGGGCATGGGGTCACCCTGAGGTGTACATCCTGATCCTGCCAGCGTTCGGTATCTTCTCCGAAGTGATCTCGACCTTTACCGGCAAGCGCCTGTTCGGTCACCACTCGATGGTCTACGCATCGGGCGCAATCTCCGTACTGGGCTTCATGGTGTGGCTGCACCACTTCTTCACCATGGGTTCGGGGGCCAGCGTCAACGCCTTCTTCGGCCTGGCGACGATGCTGATTTCCATCCCGACGGGGGTGAAGCTATTCAACTGGCTGTTCACCATCTACCACGGCCGTCTGCGTATCACCAGCCAGGTCCTGTGGACCCTGGGCTTCATGGTGACCTTCGCCATCGGCGGCATGACCGGCGTACTGCTGGCCATCCCGGGTGCTGACTTCGTACTGCACAACAGCCTGTTCGTGATCGCTCACTTCCACAACGTGATCATCGGTGGTGCTGTATTCGGCTACATCGCTGGTTTCAGCTTCTACTTCCCGAAAGCGTTCGGCTTCAAGCTGCACGAAGGTTGGGGCAAGGCTGCATTCTGGTTCTGGATCTCGGGCTTCTTCGTTGCGTTCATGCCGCTCTATGCACTGGGCTTCATGGGCATGACCCGTCGTCTGAACGCCACTACCAACCCTGAGTGGGTGCCGTACCTGTACGTCGCCATGTTCGGTGCAATCATGATCGCTGTGGGTATCGCCTGCCAGTTGATCCAACTGTACGTGAGCATCCGGGACCGTAAGCAGAATGCTTGCGAATCCGGCGACCCATGGAATGGCCACACCCTGGAATGGTCGACCTCGTCGCCACCACCGTTCTACAACTTCGCGGTGATCCCGACTGCGAACACCATCGATGCGTTCACCGAAGCCAAGGAAGACGGTACTGCGTACCAGCAACCTAAGCACTACGAACCGATCCACATGCCAAGCAACACCGCCACTGGCGTGGTGATGGGTGCGCTGTTGACCGTGTTCGGTTTCGCGATGATCTGGCACATCTGGTGGCTGGCAATCGTGAGCCTGGTGGGCACCATCGGCTACTTCATTGTCCACGCAGCACGTGATGATCAAGGCTACATGGTGCCGGTCGAAACGATCGAGCGCATCGAAGCCGAGCAGCACGCTCGCCTGGTCGCCGAGAAGAAAATCCCGGCCAACCGTGTAGAAACCTCGTTGGAACAGGCTTAAACCATGTCGAACTTAGTGACCAATGCTGGACACGCCCATGTCGATGACCATGGGCACGATGACCATCACCACGACTCGGGGCCGATGACCGTTTTCGGTTTCTGGCTCTACCTGATGACCGACTGCATCTTGTTTGCGTCGATCTTCGCGGTGTACGCGGTACTGGTAAACAACGTAGCGGGTGGCCCGTCGGGCCACGACATCTTCGAACTGCCTTACGTGCTCGGCGAAACCGCCTTGCTGTTGTTCAGTTCGATCACCTACGGCTTCGCCATGTTGGCCTTCTACAAGGGCAACAAGAAAGGCGTCCTGAGCTGGTTGGCACTGACCTTCCTGTTCGGCCTGGGCTTCATCGGCATGGAGATCAACGAGTTCCACCTGCTGATCTCCGAAGGCTACGGCCCGCACCGTTCCGGCTTCCTGTCGGCGTTCTTCACGCTGGTAGGTACCCACGGTCTGCACGTAACGGCCGGCCTGCTGTGGATGGCGGTGATGATGTATCAGGTCAATAAACACGGCCTGACCAACACCAACAAGACTCGCCTGAGCTGCCTGAGCCTGTTCTGGCACTTCCTGGACGTGGTCTGGATCTGCGTCTTCACCGTTGTTTACCTGATGGGGACTCTGTAATGGCTAATGCACACTCCCATGACCATGACAGCCATGATGCGAGCCACGGCAGCGTTAAGTCGTACGCCATCGGCTTCATCCTGTCGGTAATCCTGACGCTTATCCCGTTCGGTCTGGTGATGTACCCGACCCTGCCGAAGTCGATCACCTTGATGATCGTGTTGGCGTTCGCAGTGATTCAGGTGCTGGTTCACCTGGTGTACTTCCTGCACCTGGATCGCTCGAAAGAGCAGCGCGATAACGTGATTGCGTTTGTGTTCGCAGGTCTTGTGATCCTGCTGCTGGTTGGCCTGTCGATATGGATCATGTTCAGCATCCATACGTTCATGATGGCGAAGTGAGGTAAGACCCGATGTCGCTTAAGCACTTTATCCAAATCACCAAACCGGGGATCATTTTCGGTAACGTGCTTTCTGTGGCGGGCGGTTTCTTCCTGGCCTCCAAGGGACATGTCGATCTGGCCATCTTCCTGGCTGCGATGATCGGTACGTCCCTGGTGGTAGCTTCCGGTTGTGTGTTCAACAACTGCATCGACCGTGACATCGATATCAAGATGGAGCGCACCAAGAATCGCGTGCTGGTCCAGGGCCTGATCTCCCTGAAACTGGCGCTGATCTTCGCGACCGTCCTGGGTGTTGCCGGTGTGGCCCTGTTGTACCAGGTGGCCAACCCGTTGGCGGCGTTGTTTGCCGTGATCGGTTTTGTCATCTACGTCGGCCTCTACAGCCTGTACCTCAAGCGCAAGTCGGTGCACGGCACGCTGGTGGGCAGTCTGTCGGGGGCGATGCCGCCGGTGATTGGTTATGTGGCTGTGACCAATAGCTTCGACATGGCTGCGCTGGTGCTGCTGGTGATGTTCAGCCTGTGGCAGATGCCGCATTCCTACGCCATCGCGATCTTCCGCTTCAACGACTACCTGGCTGCTTCGATTCCGGTGTTGCCGGTCAAGCGTGGCATCCAGGTCGCCAAGAAACACATCCTGCTCTACATCCTGGCCTTCCTCGTGGCGACCTTGATGTTGACCTTCAGTGGCTACGCCGGCATGAGCTACCTTGCCGTCGCCGCCGCCATGGGCATGTACTGGTTGTACATGGCCTGGACCGGCTACAAGGCGGTGGACGACACCGTCTGGGCGCGCAAGCTGTTCGTGTTCTCGATCTTCACCATCACCGCGCTGAGCGTGATGATGTCCCTGGATTTCCAAGTGCCGAAAGAGCTGTTGCTGACCTACGCCCACTGAGTGTCTGAGTAATAAAAAGGCCCCGCCTTCGAAAGAAGCGCGGGGTTTTTTATTGAGTGACCTTTAAACTACGACCAAACCCTACCCCTGCAGGAAGCAAAGTGATGAGTAAAAAAGCCGTTATGGTGTTCAGTGGCGGTCAGGATTCGACGACCTGCCTGATCCAGGCGCTGCCGCTGTATGACGAAGTGCACTGCATCACCTTCGATTACGGTCAGCGCCATGTCGCGGAAATCGAAGTCGCCCGGAAGCTGGCCAAGCAACTGGGGGCCACCGTTCACAAAGTGATGGACGTGTCGCTGCTCAACGAACTGGCGATCAGCAGCCTGACCCGCGACAACATTCCAGTGCCGACCGTGAACAGCTCCGGCGAAAGCCTGCCGAGCACCTTCGTGCCGGGCCGCAATATTCTGTTTTTAACCCTGGCGGCTATCTACGCGTATCAGGTCAAGGCCGGGACGGTCATCACCGGCGTGTGTGAAACCGACTTCTCCGGCTACCCCGATTGCCGCGATGAGTTCGTCAAAGCCTTGAACCAGGCGCTCAAGCTGGGCATGGAGTACGACGTACGCCTGGAAACCCCGTTGATGTGGCTGAACAAGGCTGAGACCTGGGCACTGGCGGATTACCACCGGCAACTGGACCTGGTCCGCGAGCAGACACTGACCTGCTACAACGGCATTATCGGCACCGGCTGTGGCGAATGCGATGCGTGCAACCTGCGTGCACGTGGCTTGAATGACTACCTGCAGAACAAGGCAGTGGTCATGCAGAGCCTGAAGCAGAAATTGCAGCTGAACTGACCCCAATACGTAGCAGACCCTGGCCAGAAAAAAGCCCCGTCTTCGCAAGTCGTACGGGTTTTTTTTATGGCGGGTCGGTTAAATCATTTGTTCCTTGTCTCGTCATACCCTTCTATACGAGCTGTGCGAATTCCTCACCCGTCTACAAGGAGTAGTCACCATGGTCAGCGTTAGTCGTCGATCCCTTCTCGCTCTTGGCGCCGCCCTGCCTTTGCTCGGGCGCCTGGATTGGGCGCTCGCCGCACCCGCGCCGACCAAGGCTGACAAGGTACTGCTCAACTACAACGAAAGCCCCTACGGGCCTTCGACGGCGGCCCGCGAAGCGATGCAGCGCGGCATCGCGACAGCCGGGCGGTATCCGTACAAACATATGTACGCCTTGGCCGGCTTGTTTGCCCAGCAGCACGGGATTGCCGAAGAGCAGGTGGCGGTGTTCGCCGGCTCCATGGCCGCGCTGCGCTACGCGGTGCTGGCGTTCACCAGCGAAACCCGCGGCCTGGTGATGGCCACGCCGTCCTACGAAGTACCGCGCCAGGCCGCCGAGTCCCGTAAGGCGCCGGTGCGCGAAGTGGACCTTGACGCCGATCACGCCCACGACGTTCCCGCCATGCTCGCCGCCGATCCCCAGGCGGGGATGCTCTATGTCTGCAATCCCAACAATCCGACGGGCACCATCACCTCCACCGAGGCTATTCGCCAGGCGCTGGCGAACAAGCCCAAAGGCAGCGTATTGGTGGTGGACGAGGCCTACATCGACTTCGCCGACACCCCAAGCGTGGTGAGCTGGGTCAAGGACCATGACGACCTGTTGGTGTTGCGCACCTTCTCGAAAATCTACGGTATGGCCGGCGCCCGTCTGGGCCTGGCGATCGGCCACCCGGCGCTGCTGGAACGGCTGGCGGTGTTCGGCGGTGACAATGTCCCGGCGGGTTCCTCCCTGCTCGGCGGCATCGCCAGCCTGGAAGACGTGAAGCTGCTGCCACAACGCAAGGCGCTCAATGTCCAGCTGCGCGATGAAACAATCACCTGGCTCAAGGGCCGTGGCTTCACCTGCACGGCGTCCCAGGCCAACTGCTTCATGATCGATGTGAAGCAACCGGCCGAGCAGGTCATCGACAAGCTTGCCGCACAGGGCGTGTTCATCGGGCGGGTGTGGAAAAACTGGCCGCAGTGGGTGCGCGTGACGGTGGGGAACAAGCGGGAGATGGAGCGGTTTCGCGAGGTGTTTGCGGCGACGGTCTAACGCCGATGTGGGAGGGGGGCTTTCTCCCTCCCACATTCAGTTCAGGGGTGTCACTGCTGCGCGATGCTGTAGCCCTCAAACGCCGTCTGCTGTTGCAGCGCAGTAATCACGCTCTTGCGGCTCAGCGGCTGTTCGACGCCGGCGTTATCCACAAAGCTTTCAACCTCCAACTCGGCTTCGTCGCCTTCGCCTACAAAGCTGAAGCCCAGGAACTCAAACGCCTCACGGTCGACGTTCAACCGCGAGCGTGGCGTGCGCAGCGGCAGGGTGACGCTGATGCCGTCCTTGCTGATCACAAACACTTCGGCTTCTTTCTTGGGGCGAGCGGCCTTACCTTTGCCGGCGCTTGGGTTGCTGATGGCCTGGTGAGACTGGTTCAGCACTTTGAGGGCCAGCCCGTAGACCAGCTCCTGAAACTCTGGATCATCCTTGAAGCTCGACAGGATGCGGCTGATGGAGAACTTGCCGCTCAGGTCTTCAAGGGCGAGGTTGTCAGCGGCTTCGGCGTCCTTGAGCTGCTTGAGCTGGCCCATCAGGTCGTAGGCCTTGTCGTCGTCGAAGGCGTCGTGGGCCTGACGAATGGCCACGCGCAGTTCGCGGATCTGGTCGCTTTCCTTGGAGGTGTGAAAGGCGTCCAGCACCATCTCGCTGATGATCTTGGCGGCTGGCACATGCTGTGAAAGATTGATGGCGTTTTCGTATTCAGCCTTGGCGTGCAAGGCGACTACGGATTCTTCGGCGGAGTGTTCGGTGTAAGAATCGGACATTGAAATTTCACTACTTCAGTAAACGGAAGACAAAAAAGCGTCGCGCATTTTCAGCGGGGAGGGGGATCAGGTCAAGGCTGCCGACCGGCGAATGCAGGGCGTCAAACCAACTGCTTCAGGCACGCCTGGAGAATATCCAGTCCTTCTTCCAGCACCGCAGGCTCGATGGTCAGCGGTGCCAGCAAGCGCACGATGTGCCGCGACTTGCCGCTGGGCATCAACAACAGCCCGGCGTCTCGCGCCAGGCTCAGCAATTGGCTCAGTTGCCGGGGCGCGGGCGTGCCGTCGGCGTTGGCCAGTTCGATGCCGCGCATGGCACCGACGCCGGTCAGGCGGCCCAGGTACGGCGACAGGTGCTGCGAACGCCAGGCGGCATAGCGGCCAACGATCGCTTCTTCCTGTTGCGAGCCCCAGACCTGCAAGTGTTCATCCGTCATCGCATCGAGGGTGGCCAATGCTGCCGCGCAAGCGATGGGGTTACCCGAGTAAGTACCACCGAGGCCGCCTTTGGGCAGGTTGTCCATCAAGGCCTTGCGCCCGACCACCGCGCCCAGCGGCACGCCGCCGGCGATGCTTTTGCCCAGCAGGATCAGATCTGGTTCGATGCCCAGGCGTGAGAAGGCGAAACGCTGTCCGGTGCGACCGAAGCCCGACTGGATTTCATCGGCAATCAACAGGATGTTGTGTTCATCGCAAAAGCGCCGCAGGGCGTGGGCAAACTCGATATCCAGCGCCAGGAAACCGCCTTCGCCCTGCACCGGCTCGATGATGAAACAGGCGACGTCACCGACGTCGATTTCCACGCTGAACAAGCGGTCCATGGCTTTCAGCGCTTCAGCGCAGCCCACGCCGTTATCGGCGCTGGGGTAGGGCAGGTGATACACCGGGCCGGGCAGGACGCCGACCTTCTGTTTGTAGGGCGCCACCTTGCCATTGAGGTTGAGGGTGGCCAGGGTGCGGCCGTGGAAGGCTCCGTCAAAGGCGATCACCGCCGTGCGGCCGGTGGCGCCGCGCACGATCTTCAAGGCGTTTTCTGCCGCTTCCGCACCGCTGTTGGTGAGCATGCCGCTGACGGGGTAGTCCACCGGGATAAACCCGGCCAGGCGATCCATCAGTTCGATGTAGGGTGTGTGCGGTGCAGCGTTGAACGCATAGTGGGTCAACTTCGTCGCCTGTTCACGAATCGCCGCCACCACGCCCGGGTGGCAATGGCCAAGGTTGAGCACGCCGATCCCGCCGACAAAATCGATATAGCGTTTGCCCGTGGTGTCCCAGACCTCGGCGTTGCTGCCATGGCTGAGGCTGATGGGATGAACGATGGAAATCGACTGGCTGATGGTTTCGCGGCTCATGAATCTCGGACTCGGCAGTGGCGGGCGTGCTTTTATCTAAGCCGTGGGCCAGGCCCTGCCGCAAACGAAATAAAGTCGCCGGGTCATTCCAAATCGGAAGAGCTGTTGCCAAAAGCTCGTTTTTGGCAACGCCGTAGCCCCGTCGATGCTACGCCGACACCCCATCCTTGCCCGCCGCCTTGGCGCGATACAACGCCTGGTCGGCACGCGTCATAAGCGCGCTGGGGGATTCATCCATACGGCGCTCGGCCACGCCCACGCTCAGGGTGACGTGGAGGCCGCCGCGCATCGGGATCTTGCGCATCTTTTGGCAGATTTTCTCGGCCAGCTCCCTGGCGGTTTCCAGTGCGCTTTTGGGCAGGACCGCGATGAACTCATCGCCACCCCAGCGGGCGAGCAGATCGCCTGGGCGCAGGCAGCTTTCCAGGCATTCCACTACCTGCAAAAGGGTTTGGTCGCCCATGCCGTGACCATGCTGGTCATTGATCGGCTTGAAATCATCGACATCCATCGCGATCAACGCCAGCTGCAAGCGAAAACGCTGGGCGCGGTCGCACTCTTCCAGCAGGACTTTTTCCAAGCGGTAGCGGTTGGCAACGAGGGTCAGGGCATCCCGTTCGGCCAGGGAGCGATTTTCGTCCAGCTGCAATTGCAACTGCTGGTTGACCCGGGACAATTCGCGCGTGCGCTCGGCCACCAGCGCCTCAAGGGATTGGTTGCGCCGCTCCAGCTGTTCGACGGAGCACTTGCGTATATGAATATCGCGATGGGCGCCGACCATCCGCGCCACCGAGCCATCGGGGTTACGGGCAATCACGTAGCCCCGGTCTTCGATCCACAGGTAGCTGCCATCTTTTTTGCGGCAACGGTATTCGATTTGATAA
The DNA here is from genome assembly GCF_900067035.1 of Pseudomonas sp. 1 R 17. NCBI lineage: Bacteria > Pseudomonadati > Pseudomonadota > Gammaproteobacteria > Pseudomonadales > Pseudomonadaceae > Pseudomonas > Pseudomonas sp. 1 R 17. The sequence continues at coordinate 25,317 of NZ_FKLB01000032.1, read as the reverse complement.
TGGGGGGCGCGACGGTGGATGTAGTCATCGAACAGCGTCATCACGTGGGGGTAGTCTTCCGGGTGGATGACGGTCTCCCAGGTGAACACGCTGTTTTCCAGGGAGTGGCGGGGGTAGCCCAGCATTTCGTACCAGCCTGGGTTGCGGTAGACGAACCCGGTATTGGCGTTCCAGTCCCAGATCCCGTCGCTGACCAGCTCCAGCACGGTATGCAGCATGTCGGCAGTGAGGTGGGAGAAATTGCCGTTGTCGGAGATATCGTCCATCTGCGCGCTCCTTGCATGGGCTGGCGTCCAAGGCCAGTCATATTGATGCCGATACTCCGTGGCTGGAGCTACTGTACAACGGAGCTTGTGCGCTTTGAATAGGGCGGATGGACGGTTACAGGAGCGGGCCATGGGCTATTGCTTCGGCGCGATCATCCTCGTACGCGCCTTCCCGTCGGCGTTGTGCTGGTAGATCTTGTCAGGCTGCCCCCGCTCGTTGAAGAACACTTGGCCGATGCCTGCCGAATTCCATAACCGTTCACCGGCCTCGGCATGCTCCGGGATATGCGGCACCACCTGCATGGTGCGGCGGCGAGTGAACCAGTTGAGAGGCGAGCGCGGCGAGTACAGCCAGCGGTTGAGGCGGTCGAACCATTCCAGCAAGCGCGGTGGAAATTCGTTCTTGATGCCGCTGCTGGTGATCTGCCAGATCCTGGGGCCGGCGTTGCGATGGCGGATCAGCACTTCATAGACGAACGAGTAGTGCACATCGCCCGAGAGGATCACGTAGTTACCCGGTGTGCGCGAGTGGCGAAAGATGTTGAGGATCACTTGGGCTGCACCGCGATGGGCCATCCAGTTTTCTGCGTCCACCAGCAACGGGTGGCCGCACCAACTGAAGATTTTCTGCACGGTCTCGATCAGCTTGACGCCAAAGATCGGTGCGGGGGAGACGATGATGGCCGAGGGATGGTCGAGCAGTTCCTGTTGCAGTTCGCTCAAGGCTTCCCAGTCCAGCAGGCCGGACGGTTGCTTGAGGGTGAATTCGCTGCGCCAGCGCCGGGTGCGGGTGTCGAGCACTACCAGGGCCGGCGTGGTGGGCAGCACGTAGTGCCACTGCTGGAACTTCAGCAGCGCCGCGAGCAAAGCATCCTGTGCCTGGGCGTCCAAGTGATTGCTCTGCGCCTGGCTGGCCAGTGCCTGGGTGTGGCCCACCAGCTCATCAAAGGCGTCCGGGTTATTGCCCCAGCCCTGGCACAGCAGGTACGCCAGCAGGGCGTTACCGATGATGCGTCTGGAGAACGGATGGCCGTAGGCGGTTTCTTCCCATTGCGCGCTGAGGTTCCAGTCGTCGGTGATGTCGTGATCGTCAAAGATCATCAAGGTGGGTAGATGGGCGAATACCCGCGCCACGCCCGGCAGGCCGTCGCGAAATTTATCCACCTGCACCTGTTCGCGGGCATAGCGCGCAGCTTCATCGGCGCTCAGTTGCGGTGGCTGTACGGTGAGCAGGGACCAGGGGATGGGCGACCACACCAGCAGGTACATCGCCATGACTTCGGCGAACGTCACCAGGTGATTGTCGGCGGTGCTGCTGGTGAAAATCGGCTTTTTCACGCCGCCAAAGAAACGTTCGCGCAGGGTCTCATTGCTGTCCAGCGCGGGTAGCAGGTCTGCGCGGTGGTAGTAGCTGGCGTGATGCCCGTAGAGGCTGGCGCTGTCGTCTACCACCGCGCCTTCCAGGTACTCATCGAACAGGCCCAGGCGCGCAATCAGCCCATGGATCGCCCGCAACATCGGCCCGGCCACATCGTCGGCGTACACCTGGTCGCCGCTCATCATCAGCAAGGCTGGGCGGTCGGCCGGGGTCTGTGCATCGGCCAGCAGCCGATCGACGCAGAGCAGGCCTTCGTCGGCGCTGTGGTGAGGTTTGCGGCAGGAGCCGTGTACCAGCTGATGGATGTGGCTGTGCAGTACGAAACTTGGGCAGTGTGTGTCGGTGTACAGCAGGTGCGGTGCCCATTCGGCAATGCCGGCATCGTCGACCAGCAGATCATAGTGGATGACTACGTCCTGGGGCAGCGCCTCGTCCAGGCGTACATCAATCAGATGGATGTACGCCTGGCGCCCCACTGGCACGACCTGGCACCGGTCCTGGCCCAGCGGTATGTCCAGGCACTGGTCGGCACAGTGCAGTTTCAGGCTCAGGGGCAATGCCCGGCTCCCCACCAGCCACAGCACCAGGCGCCGGGGTTCCAGGCGCCGCAGCAGAGGGCCGGCGAGTACGGCGGGCAAGGTGTCGGGATGTGGCATGCGGTAACAGGCTCCGGCCAGGGTTGAACCGGCAAGGTTAGCGCAACGGATGTCAGTGTTTTGTTAAGGCGGGGCGGTCTGTAAAAAAGAAGAAGGGCAATACGCTGCCCTTCTTCCTGCGGTTCAGAGCAAGTTCCCCTTGCCCAGGCTATCCAGGCCGCCACTTCTGGGGCGGTTGCGCGATGAACCGTCAGCTTCCTGAGGCTCCAGTTGCAACTGAGGGTCTTCAATGCTGCGTTTCTTGCGTTGCAGGGCTGTGTCGTCCTGCGGCGTAGTGGGGGGAGGAGGGGGGAGCGGTGTCGCGTTGATGGAGCTGAGCATGGCAGTGTCCTTTTATCTATTAGTCGAGTGTTACTTCACCCCTTGGAGCGAAGTGCCGCCAAACTTATAGAGCAGGGCGCTGGCGAGCTATAAACGTCCTGCTGCAAGATATGACGACCTTTGGCTACTCGGCTCAGAAGTCATCAGCGGCGCCGTTCGCGCAACCCCCGGTCGCGGGAGTGGTCGCGCCATCCTTGCCATCCAGCACAAACGCCGCACGGTTTTGTGCCACGACATTACGTATTGCGCTGTAATAGTCCGGCAATTTTTGCAGGCTGTCGGTGAGCGGCAACAGTGATGCCCGGGTATCCACGGTGCCACCTACCAGGCTGAGGGTGCCCAGGGTCTGCACGGTGTCACTGTCTCCCAACGGCGAGACCAGGAAACTCAAGACTTTGCCTGCCGCATCGCGGCTGTTGCTGGTGCCCAGCAGTGGCAGTTCGACAATCGGCCCGTTGCCGATGCCCCACACGCCGAATGTCTGGCCGAAGTCGGCGCTATGGCGCGGGATGCCCACGCGGTCTGATACATCGATCAGCCCCACCACGCCCACTGTGGTATTCAGCGCAAAACGGCCAAGGGTATTGACCGAGCGCCTTGGGTTGCCTTGCAACAGGTCATTGATAAACACCTTCGGCTCGCTGAAGTTGCTCGCAAAGTTATGCACACCCTGCTGGAAAAAATCCGGCAGGTAGCGGTAGCCACGTGCTATCGGCGCCAGGGCGTAGTTATCCACCGTCCGGTTGAAGGCAAACACCCCGCGATTGAGCGGTTCGGCCGGGTCATACACCGGGTAATTCACCTGTGCGCAGCGGGTGGTGGTGCCCGAGGGGGCCGGGCTGGCGCAGCCCGTGAGGTAAGACACGGTCAACAACAGCACGACCTGGCGAGCCAGGTGCCGGGGATAGGTCAGCGAGCGCATAAGCACGGTCTCCGCAAAAGGGAGGCCGATGCTGGCAGCCGTCCCTTGCGCAAAGATGTCTGGTTTATTGCGGCGCTGACGCTTTATTGCACGATTGAAATATATGACGGGCTGCGTCGAATGGTTTTAGATGGCGCATCGACAACACCCAGTGATGCCCGCCTGTGAGCAACCTTTTGATCGTGGACGATGACCTTGAAGTCCTCGCGCTGCTGAAGAAATTCTTTATGCAACATGGCTATGCGGTCGAGACCGTCGCCGGTGGCACCGAGCTGTGGGCCGCCATGGAGCGTCATCCCGCCGACCTGATCATTCTTGACCTGATGCTGCCGGGGGAGAACGGCTTGTTGCTGTGCCAGCGCCTGCGCCAGCAGTACGCAACACCGGTGATCATGCTCACCGCCATGGGCGAACTCAGTGACCGCGTGGTAGGCCTGGAAATGGGCGCCGATGACTACTTGAGCAAGCCCTTCGACGCCCGTGAACTGCTGGCGCGGGTGCGTGCGGTATTGCGTCGGGCAGGCGAGGGGCGGCCGGTGTTGGGCGAGTCTGCCCGTCCCTTGATTCGCTTTGCGGGCTGGCAACTGGACGTTACTCGCCGTGAACTGCGCTCCCCCGACGAGGTGATGATCCCGCTGTCATCCGGTGAGTTCGACCTGCTGCTGGTCTTCGTCGAACACCCCCAGCGCGTGCTGACCCGCGAACAACTGCTGAACCTGGCGCGGGGCCATAGCCATGACGCGTTCGACCGCAGCATCGACGTGCAGGTCAGCCGCCTGCGCCGCAAGCTGGAGTTCGATACCAAGCGCCCGGCCATGATCCGCACCGTGCGCAATGGCGGTTATCAATTCACCGCCAGCGTGAGCCGTTCATGAGCCGCCGCCCGCGTGACACGGTGGCCCGCTGGATCGCCCTGACCATCCTGGTGGCGATGCTGACTGCGTTGGCGTTCAACGCCCTGTTTGTGCAATTGGCGGGCGTGTGGGCACGGCCGCCGTTGACCGAAACCGGGCTGCTGGAAAAAATCGCCGTGGTGGTGCGCGTGGTTGAAGGTTTGCAACCGGCGCAACGCGCGCACCTTGCGCAGGTTGTAGGCGACGAATCCTTCAGTGTGACGTGGGCGGCGCAGCGGGAAGCCTTTGAGCTGCCTGTGCTCGCCGACCCGGATTTTCATTCGGGCGAACAGGCCTTCAAGAACCTGCTCCAGGGGCCGGTGCGTCCCATGGAAGCCTACGAACCCTCCGATTGGCCGGGCGGCGATGGCCACTATGTGCTGCTGATGCAACTGGCCGATCAGTCCTGGCTGATGTTCAGCGCCCGTGCCCGCAGTTGGGGGCTGGACGAGGGCGTGCGCAGCGTGATTGTGGTGCTGCTGGTGCTGATCTCGACTGCGCTGGTTACCCTGGTCGCGACCCGTCGCCTGGCTCGCCCCCTGCAACACTTCGCCCAGGGCGCGCGGCGCTTTGGCGCCGACTTCCGCGCGCCGCCCATCGAGCCGGTCGGGCCCCACGAAATCCGCCAGGCGATCCTCGCGTTCAACGGCATGCAGGCGCAGTTGCGGCACTTTATCCAGGACCGCACGCAAATGCTCGCGGCCATCTCCCACGACCTGCGTGCGCCCCTGACCCGCCTGCGCCTGCGCGGTGAATTCATCGAAGATGCCGACCAGCAACGCCGGCTGTTCAATGATGTCGATGAAATGCAGGCCATGATCAACACGGCCCTGGCGTTCTTCCGCGACGATGCACGCCTGGAGCAGGCCACCCAGCTGGACCTGGCGGAACTGCTGCAAACCCTGATCGACGACTACCGCGACCAGGCGATTGAACTGGCTTTCAGCGGACCGCCGCGCCTGGTGTACTTTGGCCGGCCCTTGGGCCTCAAGCGGGTGATGACCAACCTGATGGACAATGCCATCCACTACGGTCGGGCGCCGGAAATCGAACTGCAACAAGGGCCGGCCGAAGTGGTGATCCGCGTGCTGGATCGCGGCCCGGGGATTGCGGCGCAGTATCGCGAACAGGTGTTCCTGCCGTTCTACCGCCTCGAAAATTCACGCAACAAGAGCACCGGCGGCGTCGGACTTGGGCTGTCTACCGCCCGTGCGATTGTGCTGGAACACGGCGGCACACTCACCCTGTCGGAGCGCCAGGGTGGCGGGTTAGAGGCGGTGGTGGTATTGCCGGTGTAACCGGTGCTCGCCACAGAGGCGGTCAGGTATGGGAGTCCTCAATCACCTTCGGCACCGTAAACCGGAACTCACTGCCACGCCCCACTTCACTTTCAGCCATGATCTTGCCGCCATGGGCGTGGACAATCCCTTGGGTGATATACAGCCCCAGGCCGGTGCCGGTGGGATTGTTTTCCGACTGGGTCCAGTAGCGATCAAACACGTGGGGCAGTTGATCAGGCGCAATACCTTCGCCTGAGTCACGCACCGAAAACACGATCTCTTCACCATTGGTCATCGCACTGATGCCGATATTGCCCTGGCGCGGAGTGAACTTGATGGCATTGCCGATCAGGTTCGACAGCACCTGGAACAGCCGCTCCGGGTCGCCGTTGATCTGCAGGCCAGGCTCGGCGTTGAACGACAGGTCGATGCCTTTTTCCATCGCCAACGGCGCGAGCAGGGAATAGGCCTCTTCGAACATTTGGCTGACGTCCAGGGCAACGGGTTTGACCACGTAGCGCCCGGCCTCGATTTTCGAGGTGTCGAGCAAGTCTTCCAGCAAGACGTTCATGCGTCCGGCGGCCTGTTGCATGGTGTCGATGGCCGAGGAAATGCGTCGCGAGGTGTGCGGGCCGTCGGAGCTGAAGGCCTTTTGCATCATGCCGCAGAGCATGGAGATCACCGTCATCGGGTTGCGCAGGTCGTGGGACACCACCGCCACCAGGTCATCACGGGCGCGCACGGCCTGTTGCTCGCGCAGCACCTGGCGAGCCAGGTCGTTTTCCAGGGCAGAACGACGCAGGTCGTTGGCGGCGAACAGGTCGCCATGGCTCCACTTGGTGGAAATACCGGCCATCTCCACCTTCCAGATTTCAAACGAGGTACGCGGGCGAAGGCGCAGGCCGGCGTCGGAGCTTTCCAGGTCGAGCGGCTTTTTCGGGTCACCACTCCAGTTAATGTTTTCTTTCACTTCCGGGCGGAACCACAGTACGCCGTTATCCACAGGCTTTGGCAGGCTCATGGCCAGGACACCGCTGGCCACCTGTTGGAACTCGGCGCCTGGCGGGTAGATCGACACCAGGTTATGGCTGGAGAACACCGGCTCGCCGCTGTCCTGCAGCCACTTGTGCAAGGCCCGGATCTGCGCCGGTTCCGGGCAGTTGCCGTAGCGGTGCAGTTGCTTGTCTTCGATGATCGCCACGCCGCCGGACAAGGTCAGGTCCATCAGCACCTGGCCGCGCTGGGCCAGGCCGTCGAACACGTTTTCTTCGGAGGCCTTCATGGCTTTATCCAGCAACGCCAGGGCCTCGACTTTTTCTTCTCGCTGACGGCTCAGGTCCAGGGCTTCCATGGCGCTGATCTGCAATGACAGCACCTGACCGATGGTCTGGCAGGTGATACGCAGGTCATTGGGCACCAGCAGCGGCTCGCGGTTGCCGCAACTGATCAGGCCCCAGAGCTTGTCGCCCTTCATCAGCGAAATGCTCATGGACGACAGCACGCCCATGTTTTGCATGTACTGGCAGTGAATCGGCGACACGCTGCGCAGGGTGGCAAAGCTCAAATCCAGCGGCTCACCGGTATCCGGGCGCAGCTTGGGCAGCAGGGGCACCGGCTCGTAGGCAGCATTCGGGATGATGCGCAGCCAGTTGGTGCGATACAGCTCGCGGGCCTGCTCCGGGATATCGGACGCGGGGAAGAACAGTCCGTTGAACAGCTCCATGGACGGTGCCGACGCTTCCGCGATCACCTGGCCATGGCCTTCTTCTTCGAAACGGTAGATCAACACCCGGTCGTAACCGGTCATGGCCTGGATTTCAGTCACGCTGATTTCGTACAGCGCTTGCAGGGTTTTCGCTGATTGCAAACGTTGCAGCATCTTGCCCAAGTCACTGCTGCGGCCTTTCAGGGCCCGTGGCCGGAAGTCCTTGAGCCGCGGTTCGAATTCCAGCACCAGCACGTCCTGATGGCGGTGCAACAGGCCTTCGAACTCGGCGCCGTTGAGGGTGACGTGCAAAGGCGGCGCATCAAGGAAGCTGTTGTGTTCGGCCATGGCCTGCACGGCCTGGGCGTGCTCGGCACCGATCAGCGCGTGCAGTGGCTGGCCCAGCAACGACTCGGGGGCGCGGTTGAACAGGCTGGCGACGTTAGTGCTGACTTGAATGATGTTCAGGTCGGGCTCCGACAGCGTCAGCAGCACACCGTGGGGTTGGATCGCCCCCGGAAAGCGGATGGGCTCGTCGGCACAGTTGGCAAGCAGCTCTTCAAAATCGTCGGGTTTCATAGCAGTACCTCCTGGCTGTCGAGCCATTGCTCAAAGCAGCTGAATGTCGAGCGGGCCGCGTGCACCGCGCGCTGTTTGGCTGGCGTGTCCAGCGGCAGGCGGCCCAGGTAGTCGAGAAAATCTTTCCAGCGCCGACCGGTTTCGGCACCGTACACATCGAGGAACGCCCCTCCGTTGTCGGCGTCCAGCGCCAGGCGTCGAGCCATTTCCCGACGCAGTACCTGGCCGCCCAGGGTTGCGCCTTCAAGCACATACAAGGCGCCGAGGCAGGCGGCGGGGGTATCGAAACCGGGCAATTGCACACAGTGCGGCAAGGCGTTGATCGCGGAGGCGTCCAGACCAAGGGCGTGAAGATCGTTGATCAGCGTCGGCGTTTTCATACGCAGCGTCGGGTCGAAGCCTTCAGGGATAAACTCACAGCCGTACAGCGCTGCTTCAATCGGCCGGTAAAACCCGTAATACGCCTGGATCAGGCGCTGATACCAGCCGGCATCCAAATGTTCGGAAAAAAACGGCAGTCGTTTTTCCAACGCCACGTGCAATAGGCCGGTGCCTGCGCGCAACGCGTCCAGCAATGAGGGCGCACCACCTTCATGGGCCTGTGAATGCATTCAATGAGCTCGAACTGTGGGCCTTTCGGCCATGAATGACGCGTTGAAAAAGGCGACGATTCTACACAACACATAAGCATCAGCTGAACGCACAAGGCGAAAAGGCTGACCAGCGGATCAGAAAAGTCGCTCCCTGCTTAAGTAAGTGACCATAAGGGCTGCTGCGAAGTTCGGCATCAATGATATCGCGACGCTATCAATGCATGGACGCCCCCTGCTGGGTCAATGCCGTTTGCACGCACTCAAGTAAATGCTCGGTGCTCCACGGTTTGGGCAGGAACCGCACGGAGCCACCCAATTGCTCCGCGAGTCTGGCGTTGCCCGAGGTGAGCAGCACCGGCACTGATGGCCAACGGTGCGCCACCACCCGGCTCAAGTCATAGCCGTTGAGCAAACCCGGCATCTGCACATCGCTGACAATCAAGTCCACCGGATCATCGCCGCGTTCCAGGTAAATCATTCCTTCATCGGCTGAAGGAAAAGACGTCACAACCGCGCCGAAATCCTCCAGTACATCCACCATCAACGACCGAATGATCTCGTCGTCTTCCAATACCAAAATCGATGGCTGAGCCATGATCCTTACTCCACCATCAGGGTTCAGTAAGGTGGAGTGGAACGGGGCGGGTTAGGTTCGATTGGATGCGTATGGGGCGATGGGTGGTCAGTTTCGAGGGTCTAGGTTGCGCATTTGCGCGGAGGTACGGCAGGATACCGGCGCTCTGCAATCAGGATCGGCCCGAATCCCGTGGGCCCTCGCACAAGGTCGTCAACCGTGAACGCTTCCGCAGCCCCCTTGATCGACCCTGACCTGGGCAATCGCATGATCAAAGTCGACCACGCCGGCGAGCATGGCGCGATCTGTATCTACAGCGGCCAGCTGTTTATGGCGCGATTGTTTGTATCCGGCATGGTGGGTGAGCTCGAGGAATTCCTGTCCCACGAACGTCGCCATCGCGCGGTGTTCCAGGCCGAGTTGCAACGACGGGGTTACCGACGCTGCCGCAGCTACTGGCTTTGCGGCCTTGGCGGGCTGGTGCTGGGCCTGCTCACCGGGGTGTGCGGGCGCAAGGCTATTGTTGTCACCACCGTCGCGGTGGAAAGCGTGGTGCTCAAGCACCTGGCTCATCAGCTTCATGCGTTACGCGAAATCGACCCACTGGCCGTGACGGCCATTGCTTCCATCGTTGAAGAAGAGCAACACCACCATGACCACTCGGCTGCGCAGATCGATGTGCAGGATCCCTGGTTTCGTGCGCTGACGCCGGTGGTGACGGCGTGGACCGAAGCGGTGATCTGGATGGGCATGCGCTCCTGACAAACAGGCATAATCGCCGCCAACACCGATGTGGAGTCACCCATGAAGTACGTCCTGCTGACCCTTGCGCTGATTCTCAACACCAGCGCCGCCAATGCCGCCGGCGATGCCGAGGCCGGCGGCAAACTCTTCACCAAGACCTGCGGCGGCTGCCACAGCGTCGGCGAAGGCGCACGCGGTGGCTTTGGCCCGGAGCTCAACGGCATCATCGGCCGACCTGCCGGCACCACCGCCGACTATCAATATTCGGACGCGATGAAAAACTCCGGTGTGGTCTGGACCCGCGACAAGCTCGCGGCCTACATCGAAGCGCCCAAAAAGGTGGTGAGTGGTACGCGCATGATTTTCTGGGGCATCAGCGACCCGGAAAAAATCGACAATATCCTGGCGTACCTCGAGACATTCCAATCCAAGTAATCACTCACGCACATTCCTGAACAGCATCAATCGCGCACTCTCGTGCAGCCCACGGGTCAGTGCCTGCAGGCGCTGGAATTCCTCGGGGTGCTGCGCGGCCACATCGTCACGCGGGGTGAGTGATGCCAGGTCATGCAAGGTGGGTGAGCTGCCGTCGTGCTGCATCTGCAGCAAAAAGTGCCGGGTCACGCCGCCGATGATCGGGAAGGTGCCTTCGCGCAATACCAGCGGCACCACGCGTTCGCCCTCGGGCGCCGGTTGCTGGATGTCCCGGCCCATCGCACCGTTGCGAAACGGTACGCCTGCCATGCCGGCCACGGTGGGCAGCAGGTCGGCCAGCCCTACAGCTTCCTCGATCACCCGAGGCGCAAGGCCGGGAGCGTGGATCAGCAGCGGCACGTTGTTACTTTCCAGGCCCAGCTGTTCGAAGGCCGGCGCCATGTGCGGGATCTGGCTGATGCGGGTGTTGTGGTCGCCGAAGAACACAAAGATGCTGTTGTCGTAGTAGCCACCGGACTTGGCGATTTCCATCAGCCGGCCGATGTTGTAGTCCAGCAGGCGTACGGCGTTGTACTGCTCGACACTGCGGGAGCCCGCGGCCTGGGCCTGTTCCAGCGTCACGTGGCTGAGCTGGAAGCCATCGTTGTGTTTGGGGATGGTGAAGGGGCGATGGTTGCCGGAGGTTTGCAGGTAGGCAAAGAACGGTTGGTCCTTGGGAAGCGTGCTCAACAGATCGTCAGCTTCCTTGAACAGGTCCAGGTCGGAAATCCCCCACACGTCTACCCGTGGCGATTGCCAGTCGCTCTCCTCGAACAGTTGCACATCGTCGATGCTCTGGCGGATCAGTGCATTGATATTCGCCCAGCCGGCGTTGCCGCCGATCATGTAGAACTTCTGGTAGCCCTCGAATGCATTGATCAACGTGTGTTGCCGCGTGATCAACGGGTTGCGCGTGGCGGTCTCCTGGCGGGTGACGTCGGGCACGCCGGTGATGCTGGCCCACACGGTTTTCGCGGTGCCGGTGACGGGGACGTAGAAGTGTTTGAAGAACCAGCTTTGCGTCGCCAGTTTGTCCAGGTTCGGCGTGGGGTTGAGCGGGTTGCCATAGGCACCCACGGCACTGGTGCCGAGGGATTCGAGCATCACGAAAATCACGTTGGGCGGGCGCTCGCCGGCCAGTCGATAGGGCTGCACGCCTTGTTCGCGGATGAAGTCCAGGGACTGGGCATCGGGTTGGGGCACTCCCAGGTATTCGGCGACTTGCGGGTAATACTGGCGGACCTGGGCCTCATCGAACTGCGATTGGCCGACCTTGAGCGTGTCATACAAAAACAGCACCGGGTTCAGGCCCACGGCGGCCAGTTGGCTGTTGCCGGCAAAGAAGGCATCGCTCCAGCGCAGGGGCACCGGGTTTTCCAGGTTGAGATGGGCGACACGGCCCAGCAGGGCCAGCAGCACCGCGACGACGCCCATCACACTCACCAGCGCCAGTGCCGGTTTGCTGATGGCGGTGGGCGCTCGATCCAGGGTCAACCGCTCCAGGCAGACCAACGCCCAGACCCAAAGCGCCACCGCCGCGAGCCAGCAGGCGGTTATCCACAGTACCGGGTAGGTTTCCCACACCATCTGCTGGGAAATCTGCGCATCCTGCAGGTAACGCAGCACCGTCGCATTGATACGCACGCCGAGGTAGGCGTAGTGGCCGAAGTCGATGATGTACACCAGCCCCACCCCCGCCAGCGCGATGACCAGATAACCGCGCGCCAGCCAGCGCAGGGCCGGCAGGGTGGTGAGGTTCCAGCGCGGCAACCACGCCAGCACGGCCAGCGGCAGCAGGATCAACACCGCCAGGCGCAGGTCGAAACGCAGGCCGATTCCCAGGGTTTCCAGCAGCGCCGGGGTGTTCAAGTCCAGGCCGGAAAAAACCAGCACAAACACCAGCCGCAACGCAGCCAGCAACACAAATACCAACCCGATCGCGCCCAGGCCGTAGCGCAGGCGGCGTGATTGCAACGCACTCATCATTGACCCCGGTGCCATTTCAAAAGAGGGCGCCAGGCGGCGCTGATCAGCAGCCCCGCGCCGGCGATCAGGCAGTAACCGGTCAGCAACGGGTCGACCAGATAATCCCAATAGTTTTCCGACGCCTTGAGCCGTAACGCAAAAGCCAACGTGCCCATCGCCAGCATCCACACCGCCAGCGTATTACGCAGCCACAGCATCAACAGTGCGGCCGCCGCCATCAGGGCGATCATCGGTCGCGGGTTGAAGCCCCAACGGTACGGGTCGAAGTAGGTCAGGCCCAACGTGGCCGGGTACAGCACCAGGCTCAGCAGGCCAAACAGCAGCAACGTCTGCACTTGATGCCGACGAGCGAGCGGTTGCACTAAGCCCAGGCGGCTGAGCATGACCCACGCCAACAGCACCAATGTGCAGATGGCCAGGTCATCGGTAAAACTGCGCACATACGCCGCCAGCGGCAGCTCGTTGACCGGGATAAAACTGACCGCTACCAGCACCGGCAGCAGCCATGGCCGCCAGGGAGCGGTAAACCTGAGCGCGCTCAACAGCACAAACCCCAGCAGCACAAAACTCAAATGGGCCTGCCACACAGAAACCATCACAGACGCTCCGCCAGCCAGGCTTCGTTGAAGCTGACATGTTTGATGAAGGTGTTATTCCACGAGTACACCACGTGGTACATGCCGTCCGGACTGCGGCTGAAGTACGGGTACTCGTATTCGAAATCGCAGCCTTGGGGTTTGCATACGCGGTAATCGAGGTTGCTGAGAAAGCGCTGTTCCAGCGGCAGGCGTTTGGCGCCGCTGGAGGCGCGGAAGCCTTCGCCGATGATTGCTTTATAGGCCTCGGGGGAGAACGGTTGGCCGAGCGGGTCGGGTGACTCATCCAGTTGCACCACGGTGCGCCATTGGCTGAGCTGGGCGTCGGTGCCGTAGAGGCTGAGCTTGAAGCGGCCGTCCTGCAGGTCGTTGAGGGCCACGAGCAGCCCGTCGTCCTCGGTACCCACCGCCGCCAACGATGAATTGGGATTTGCCGGTTCCAGCGGGTACGGCTCGCTCCAGGTTTGCCCCGCATCTTCGGTGCGGCTGGCCAGGACGCGGTGGTGGGTGTCGCCGGCGTAGCGCAACATCGCCACCGCGCGCTTGCCATCCAGCGGCACGATAGTGGGTTGCAGGGAATTCTTGCCGCGGCTGATGCGGAATTTGTCGATTACCGCGCCGTCGGCACTCAAGTACAGGTACTCGGCAAACTTGCCCATGAACTCGTGGTACACCGGCAGGCCGATGGAGCCGTCGGCGTGGAACACCGGCGCGGCGCGTACCAGGGTACTGATGTTGAAAAACGGTGAGGTCACCAACTGTCGGGGCGCGGACCAGTTGGCGCCGAGGTCGTCGGACACCATCAGGTTGATTGCACTGGTGGCCCAGCCACCGACCGACACCGACACATAAAACATCCACAGGCGTTTATCCGGCCCCAGGGCAATCACCGGATTGCCGAGCTTGCGGATATAACGCTGGGTGCCGTCGCGGGTGCTTTCCCGCGTGGCCAGCACCCGCTCGGCACCCCATTCGCCACTGCGGGCATCGAAGCGTGCGGTGCGCACCTGCACATCGGCGGCGCCTTCACGGGAACCGGCAAACCACACGGCCATCAAGTCGCCGCCGGGCAGGGCGGTGACCGAGGAAGCGTGGACAAAGTCAGTGAGCTGCGAGGACACAAAACGGCTGGTGTATTGCGGGGCCGCCGCCACCTTCGAGGTGTTCGGCGCCACTTGGGCAAAGTGTGCCAGTACATGGGGCGGATGGCTTAGCCATGCGGCCAGGAACACGCCGAGCAGGCTGCAGATCAGTAAGGCGGAGCGCATAGAGAACCTGTCGAGAAAAGGATTACTGCGCAGGCTCATCCGGCAGGCGCTTCCTGCGACCGGTGAGCATGGATAACGGCAGGTTGTCCCGCACCTGGATACTTTCAAACACCGCGGCCAGCACATGGATGCACACCAGGCCCAACAGCACATTGGCGGCGGTCTCATGGATTTGCAGGGGCCAATCGGCGCCCCACAGGGCATCCACTTCCTGCATCAAAAAGCCGCTGATGCCGACGACCAGCAACGCCAGCAACATCAACAGCATCACCAGCGCGCCGAGGGGCGAGTGGCCCAGGCGATGCTGCGGGCGGCGGTTGAGCAGCGAGCGCAGATGGTTTTTCAAGCGTTTCGGGGTCGGCCAGAAATCCGCCCAACGTGCACTGCGCGGCCCGATGAATCCCCACACCACGCGCACCAGCAGCCAGGCCATGGCGTAATAGCCCAGCCAGACATGCCAGTCGTCGCCTGCTTCGTTAAAGAAGTAATTGGCGACAAAGACCCCGGCGATCGACAGATGAAACAGCCTCACCAGCGGGTCCCACAGGCGCAGGGATTCGCCTGGCATCAGCCTTTGATCTCAGTCTTCACGGCCTTGCCGGTGACCGGATCGTGGTAGATCTCTACCTTGCGCTTGTCCTTGTCGAAACCGTAGATTTCGTAGCAGTTGCCGTCGGTGACCTTGAACTTGCTGATCTCGTAGCCTTCGGCCTTGAGCTTGTCCTGGAAGGCTTTTTCGTCTTGCCATTGCGAGCGTTCGGCGGTGGTGCATTGCGGACCGGCAAGGGCCAGGGGGCTGGCGATAATCAGGGACAGCAGGAGAATTTTGCGCATGGAAAAGCTCTCAGCAGATGTGGGAGATTTCACAGTGCAAAATCAACCTTAGCGCAACCTTAGTTGGCAACGCGCGGTAACATCTTTGCCGAAATAGCCTCGGCCAGAACCCGGCATGATGCCGCCGATTCCTACAGAGGTTTTGCTATGCGCCTACTCCTTGTCGAAGATGATCGTGCCCTTGGCCAAGGGATTCGCGTGGCATTGGGCGTTGAAGGCTACACCCTGGATTGGTTGCAGGATGGCGTTGCGGCCCTGCATGCCCTGCGCATGGAAAGCTTCGACCTGTTGCTGCTCGACCTCGGCCTGCCGCGCCTCGATGGCCTGGACCTGTTGCAGCAACTGCGCGCCGAGCAGCACGACCTGCCGGTGCTGATCCTCACTGCCCGCGACGGCACCGCCGAGCGCATCGCCGGCCTGGACGCCGGTGCCGACGACTACCTGGTCAAACCCTTCGATGTGGAAGAACTCAAGGCCCGCGTGCGCGCCTTGTTGCGCCGCAGTCAGGGCCGCGCGCAACCGATGCTGGAACATGCCGGCGTCAGCCTCGATCCAGCTACCCAGCAAGTGCGGTACCTGGACGCGGACATCATCGTCACCCCGATGGAATACCAATTGCTGCACCAACTGATGGTACGCCCAGGCAAAGTGGTGACCCGCGAGCGCCTGTCCCGCGCGTTGTATGGCTGGCAGGACCGGGTCGAGAGCAACACCTTGGAAGTGTTGATCCACAACCTGCGTAAAAAGTTATCCACCGAGCTGATCCGCACCGTGCGCGGCGTTGGCTATGTACTGGCGCTTAAACCATGACCTCCGTGCGTGCTCGTATCCTCATCCCTGTCCTGGTGCTGATCCTGTTGGGCGACGCGCTGATCAGCTGGCTGGTGCTGCGCGACAGCCACCATGAAATCGAAGAAGTCTACGACGCTCAACTCGCCCAAAGCGCACGCCTGTTGCAAGGCGTATTGCGCCAGCGCGACCCTGGCGAAGCCGACTGGGACCGCCTGTACCAGGCCTTCGATCAGGCCATGAGCCGTGTCGGCGAAGACGGCGTTGCCCACCCTTATGAAACCCGGTTGACCTTCCAGGTGTGGCGCAGCGACGGCCAATTACTCGTACGCTCCGCCGAAGCGCCAGTGTTGGCCGCACCGCCGGCTACCCTGGGCTCCCACGACATCATGGACAACGGCAACGACTGGTGCGCCTTTCTCCTTGCCGACCCGCAGCAAGGCCTGCTGATATGGGTGGGCGAGCGCGACGATATTCGTCAGGACGTGATCCAGCGCATCATGCGCCACACCCTCTGGCCCACCTTGATCGGCGTGCCGCTGCTCACGGTGTTGATCTGGCTGGTGATCGGCTGGGGCCTCAAACCCTTGCGCGCCATGGCCCGTAAAATTCGCGGGCGAACCGCCGAGACTTTGCAACCGCTGCACCTCAAGCCGCTGCCCAGTGACCTGGAGCCGATGCAAACCGCGCTCAACCGACTGTTGGTTCAAGTGGATGATCTATTGGAACGCGAACGCCGTTTTATCGCCGACGCCGCCCACGAACTGCGCACCCCCCTGGCGATCCTGCGCATCCACGCGCAGAACGCCCAAAGCGCCGGTACCGAGGCCCAGCGGCGCGAAGCGTTGGACTTCCTGGTCAACGGCGTCGACCGCGCCACCCGCATTGGCAGCCAACTGCTGACCATGGCGCGTATCGAACCGCAGTTGAACAATCCCAAGCGCAGCCGCGTACAACTCACCGAGCTGGTGCGCGAAGAACTCGCCGAACTGACACCGCTGGCCATGGAAAAAGGCGTGGAGTTGGTGTTGGAAGGGGATGAAGACTGCTGGATCGAAACCGAGCCTGTAGCACTGGCCATCGCCCTGCAAAACCTGGTGACCAACGCCCTCAACTTCTCCCCGCCGGGCAGCGAAGTGAAAGTGGTGATTGGTGCCCATTGCCTTAGCGTGGAGGACCAGGGGCCGGGCATTGATGAGGCGGAAATGGGGCGTTTGTTCGAGCGGTTCTACAGCCGTGGCAATGCCAATGGCGCAGGGCTGGGGCTGGCGATTGTGGAGATGATCGTGGGCAAGATCGGCAGCCGGTTGGCGTTGCATAACCGTGAGCAGGGCGGCTTGTGCGCACGGTTGGTGTTCAGCGAGGCCTGAATCGATCACGGCTCAAATGTGGGCGCTGTCGAGCCCCTGCATCGCGGTCGCTCCACTGCGGAACATTCTGTTTAATCACTGGTCCAGTCATCATCATCTGTCACCCTGATAAGGACATCCTCCCGTGAAGCGAATCGCACTGCTCTCCCTGGCCCTGGCGCTGTGTGCCTGCCAATCCAACCCACGTGACTCATCGCCCAGCCTGCTCAAGGACGGCATCCAGCTGCGCCAGAAAACCGTGGCTGTCGATGCTGAGCACGCCAAAGTCATCATGAAAGCCTACGGCGGCACCGCTCCCGTCGAGTTCTCGATACGTCGCGAAGGCGACCTCGATCAACGCATGGAAACCCTGGGCACGGTGATGGATACAGGTGAAGGCCGCGTCTTCAACTGGATTGCAAAGCTCAACCAGACGGTGGCCAGCGCTGGGTTTAAGCGCTTCCCGCAGTTGGAGATCCAGGCAGATCCTGGCAAGAAGTTGACCGTTGCCAGTTCGTCCACCGACTCACGCCCTGGCATCTACGCCATTTGCGGGCCTCTGCTAAGTAGCTTCCAGCCTGAAAAGGGCAAGGTGTATCTGGTGGAGTTCCAGTTCAAACCTTCGGCGTGTGCGCAGCAGGTGTTTGATATTACGGATCCGGGGAAACGGGTTCTGATTGGGGGGGAGGGGAGTGAGGCGAAAGAGGGTTAGTTGGACGGCCGAACAAATGCGGATGCTGCGCTTGGAAGGACCTGAAGGTTTGATACTTCCAGCGCTCTCCGCCAGGGTCTTCATCGGTCGTGCTGACTTCGCCGAAGTACCAATGCTCTGATTCGAAAACGTTTCCTTTTTCGTCCTCGTGGATGAAGTGAAAGCCAACTTCGTGGAGGCCTGCCTGAACGACAGTCTGCGCATGAAGATGAATTCTCTAAGTCTGTGTTATTCGTTTGCACCTTCGTAATCAAACGCGATGAAGTAGTCGCTTTCTGAAAGAGCAATTTCATGAGAGAAGTGTGTCTGTATCTGTGATAGCCATTCCCGCCGCAGTTCAAACATACCGTTATTGACGTCCTCGTCTATCGACAGTCCAAGTTTAGAAATCACGGAGTAGTCGTTTCCTAGGTCCGCTGAGTCCTCCGTTCCGCGTAGCCGCTCTGTGGTTCTGTCGAACCATTCCAATCTCATTTTTAGTCCCATGTGTCCCTCATAGATATTTTTTGATGTTTCGTTTTTTCTTCGGCTCTTTTAGCTGCTCGCCGGTTATGTGACTGAACGCACCTAAATGGCTCCCATCACTTGCAAGATAAACTTCCAACTCTCCATGTTGGGAATCCCATTCATAAACTCTCCTGCCTTTTTCCTCAATCCAACGCTCTCTCAGCCCGGCACCGCCCTGTCTGGGAGTCATGGGTTTTGCTTTTATCAGGTTTCCAAAGCCAGTTATTTGTTCAGTATTTGGAGCCCTGTGGTACTTGTGATCCCCAGCCTTAACACTAACCACCACATACAGTGGTCGAACCCCCGACTCCACCGGGAACACCAGGATAAAATCCCGATACTCCGGCGGATAAATCGGGTTTACCAGAATCTGCGCCGCTTTCTCCGTCGGTGGGTAAATCCAGATCACCGGTGCTTGCGGCGCAGCCTCCAGGGTCGGAATACCCAGCGTGTCACTTGGATCAACGGCGGGCGTCCAGATCAGCTCGACACCCTCACCCAAATCCGCCACAAATTGATCGCCACGGCTTTGGAACTGCACCACATCAATCATTTGCCAATCAGGATTATTGCCGGTGTAAAACCCATACCCCTTGAGCGTGCCGTCCTCGCGTTGCTCGATATGCAAACGCATCTGCGAACGCGCCCTTTGCATCGAACGCAATTGCGCCTCGCTGTAGAGCGCGCTATCTCCCAACTCTGATGGCCAGGCCAACGCCACCAAACCCGTCAACAGGCCACCGGCGACGGATCCGACTGCAGTGGCTGCCGACTCAAAAAACGCCGAACGCAACGCCAACTGTCCTAGACCCGCCGGTAGTGCACTGCCACCGATCTTGCGCAAGGCAACTGCGCGCCGACCGTCTACCTCACGCCCACCCAGCAGGCTTAAATTGCCGTACTCTTTGATCAGCTCCAACGGGACATAATCGGCGGGGTTGAAGTAATGGGTGATGCCGTCAGGCAGTTGGCAGGGCTTGATGAAGACGCAGCCGGGAGGTTTGGCTGGCGTGGGTGCCGGAGCAGGGGATGGCTCGTAAAAATCAACAGATGGCGAATACGGCGCCCGCGACGGCTGTGGGGTCAGGATTCGCTGTTTGAGTAACTCTTCTTCGGTGGGGGGGTAAAAGCGTTCTGACATGGATGGCTCACTTCCTTGTGCTAGGGAGTGAGGCTACGAGGGGGGATCAGAAGCTGATATCGGCTTAATTCGTTGGCTAGTGTCGGAAAAGTAGACTGATGTTTGAGTCAGTCGCGCTGCTTCGATTATTTCGATTTTCGTTTGTTTCGTTCAGTGACTCAAATGTGGGAATTATCGGTGAAGCCCGGGTTTTCAACTGGCATGACACTCTCCGTATCCAACCCGGCGAGACGCCACGCAGCGAGGGGACGGGTGTGGTCAGGTAAGGCACGCGGCGATTTGCTCGCCGCGTGGTTCAACGTTACATCGGCGCGAAATCGAACGACCACAGGCCGCTGGCACGGCTTACCGTCACGTTCACCTCAGTGGCGGTGATGGGGGCGATGAACTGGGTCATGTCCGAGAAGTTCTGCACGATATAGGTCTGCCCGACCATCGGAGGCGTTGCCACCATGAAGTAAAAGTTGGGCTCGTATTCAAAGCTTACGGTCATGCTCGAGTCCACTTTTGGCATGGTCACTACAGGCCGACCGTTGACGTACCAGTTGCTGTCGAACTGCAGGTACGGGTTGGTTTTGTTGATGATGCCGCACTGCTGCGGTGTGAGTTTCTCCTTGGCCAGTGAAAGCGCCGCCGGCTCAAGGTACGGCGACAATCCGTTAGGGCTGACCGCCTGAAGCAAGGTACCAGGGTTAAGCGTGCGACGGCCCGAGATGATGGTATTGCTGTCTTTTTCACCAAGGGTGGTGACATCGGTTTCAATAATGGCCTCGTAGTCGAACGACTCCGTGGCACCGGCAGAGCCGGTCAGGATCTGCCAGGCGTGAATCCGATAATCGCGCTGAGGCTGTTGGGGTTTGAGAAATACCAGAACGGTCTTGCCTTCCATATCATCGACAGCAAAGTTCACATTGAATGTGGTCATTGTCCTTCTCCTTGTTCCCTGTTCAAGCCGGAGCAACATGCCTTGGCTTATCCCTCCTGACGTACCGAGTCACCGCTTGTGAAGATCTGTTTCAACTTCTTCCTCGCGGTGCAAGAAAGCCGTGCAGACGCGGTCATGTACGCTTCACAACTGTAGTCGCGTTGCGTCCTGACGAAGGGACATTCCGTCCCGATTGTCAGAAAGGAGTATTGTCATGCACGCACTTACCGTCGTTGCCACGGGTGTGGCCAGCGCACTATTGAGCCTGTCGGCTGCTGCGCAGATGGACTGCGCTGCGGCTTCAGCCGCGGTGATCCCGCTACCGGTGCAGGTCAGCAACGTGGCTATCCCTAACAGCCGTAGCAACCCGCAGATAAACCAACGGCATATCTTCTGTGGCGAGATCAACGCCGCTGGCAATGCGGTGGGGTTTCACTCTCGGCCCGGTAACCATGATCCGCAGGTGGGGCCACTGGCGCTTGACCCGGTTGCCGCTCGTACCATCGGTCCTCGTACATACATGGTGCCTTACGGGCTTAATCCACCTAACGATTACCGTTATGCAAACGCCAACGTAGAAGTGCTTAACGTGGCGACGGGGACGTGGGTGGCCAAGGCAGGGCCTTCCACGTTCTTCCCCGACAGTTGCACGCAACAGCAGGTTGTCACGTCGATTCGCTATGCCTTCATGCACCTGAGCTCTGGCCTGGTGATGGGTGGGGGAAACAGCCAGATTTTCTTCGGGCCTTCCGCGCCGACGGTGATCGCCGTCGTTCCCAATCCTTATTGTGTTGATGAGCAAGGGCTGGCATTTACAGTTGGCGGCTATCTCAACGGTATTCCCCCTGCACCTGGTGCTGCCTTGGTTTGGTGGGTGAATTCCGCCTTCCCGATCGCGGCTTTCTGAGTATGGAAAAGCCTGCCCCAATGATTTGGGGCAGGCTTGTTCTTGCGGGGCTTGCCAATGGATCAAGTGCCGCAAATCGGACCGAGTAAACCCCGTAATTGCTGCCGTGCCAGTTGCACACGCTTTCGGGCGTTGGACTCACTGATCAGCAACGTGCCTGCCATACCTTCGTATTCCAGGCCATCGATGCAACGTAGCGCCAACGCCTGCGAAAGTGTCGCTGGCAACCGGCCGATGGCCAGGTTAAGGGCCTGCAAGGCTTCTTGTCCGCACGCATTGCGCTCCGGGTCATCATGCGGCGGTTGCCAGGTGACGCTTTCATACAGATCGTGATCAAGCCATTCAAGGCTGCAGGTGACCGGCGTTTTGCGCAGGCGGTCGATACAAAAGTTGTGCGCCACCCGCTTGAGCCAGGCGGGCACATTCTCCACGCTATTCAAGCGTTCGGGGGCCTTGCTCAACAGGTTGAACAAATGCAGGCGCACCTCGCTCAAGGCGTCCTCTGCATCCTGGGGGCGGCGCAGCAACCGTCGACAGCGCTGACGAATGATTGCGTCGTGATGGATCAAGAACAGCCAAATTTCATTCGGCGCACAGCCGTGCTCGACACCGTGCGGCTTCGCATCCCTGTCACTCGCCATAATCATTCCCTGATCAACTGCGGCGCCAGGCCCGACAGGCTTTTTTTGCAAAGCGTGTGAGGCACTGGCCGGAGCAAGCAGGACGGAATAACGACAGGGTTTGTGAACGTGGGCTAGTGAAATAAGGGGAGACGGTGTAGGAAATGCAGATTGGGGGGCGGTAGCCTCATGCTCCTGAGTTCTGGCTTGGTGAATGTGGGTAGCGTCAGCTGTTGACTGGGGGCTCCACTTAGTTGATGAGGTTGCGTGTAGTAAGCGGCGGTTTACTTTTAGGTAATCGGGCTCGGTTCAACAGCAGGATGACGATCAATAGGCGTCATCTTTGATGCTCTGAGCATGCCTGCTGATCAGGTCAGCAAGTGCTTGGAGATCAAGCGGGAGATTTCGACAATCGAGGTCTTGCCGGTGAATTCAAATTTCACTTTTCCCAGCGACGAAAAGTAAATCTCCAGTTCCGAATCCAGGTCAAACGTCCCGGACGTTTCCACCGAGTACGCGACGATGTTTTTGTACGGCAGCGAGGTGAAGTCCTTCTTGCTGCCTGTTATGCCTTGTACGTTCACTGCGATGATGCGTTTGGTGGTGAAGACCACGCCATCGCGCATGGCTTTGTAGGCGTCGATGACTTCTTCGCCGTCCAGCAGCAGGGCCGCGACGCGTTCGGCGTATTCGTTGTTTTGCTTGAGTTTGAAGAAGCCTTTGTTGTTGAAGTCGATCATGTGAAGGTCCTTGTGGTGAGTCCGTTACTGAATGGCTTTAAGGTAGTCCTTCAGTGTC